>PCWC01000089.1:3658-15501 GCA_002787175.1 Parcubacteria group bacterium CG11_big_fil_rev_8_21_14_0_20_39_22
ACAACTCATTAAAAAACTGAAAGAGATCTCTAAACAAGGTTGGATACCAAATACCCGCCACGGAAACGCTGGCGGTATTGGTAATATGTTAGAGGACTTACTTGAAATCGAAGAAAACAACTTGCCAATCCCTAATGCTTCAGAATGGGAACTAAAATCCCAGCGGCTCGCCACCACCTCGCTGACAACGCTTTTTCATACCGAGCCATCACCCCGTGCGGTTAAATTTGTGCCACAAGTTTTACTTCCGCTCTATGGCTGGAAACACGAGGAAGCCGGCAAGCAATATGGAAAAGGTGAGATGAGTTTTAGACAAACAATCCACGGCCAATCCCGTAGCGACCGTGGTTTTAAGGTTGTGATTGACCGCAAGGAACGCAAAATCCTCATCTCATTTGACGCTAAAAGTGTTGACCCACGACACAAAAAATGGCTGGCCTCGGTAAAAAAGCGAGTTGGCTTGGGCGAACTGAATCCCCAACCCTATTGGGGCTTTGACGACCTGGAACACAAAGCCGGCACTAAACTGCTCAACACGTTTTATGTTCAGGCCGAAGTGAAACGGGAGGGCAAAAAAGAATTTTACCACTACACCAAAGTAATGATGTTGCAAAAATTCAGTTTTGAGGGATTTTTGAAAGCATTGGAGGAGGCCAAGATCCTCGTGGACTTTGATGCCCGCACCGGCCACAACCACGGGACGAAGTTTCGCATGCGCCAAAATGCGTTGCCGGTTCTATACGAAAAAAAAACAATCATTTTTTAAATTATGGAAACAATATCAAAACATCTAGTTGAAATTCGTTATAAACCAAATTCACGCTTCTTGGATAAACGTGGAGAGGTTGCTGATTTATTGTCAAATTCAATTTTTGACCAATGGAATATATCTACAAATAAAATAAATTTCTCGAGCAAAAAAGACGACAACATAGAAGCATTTTTTAGTTTCAGAAATTTGGGACTGTTTACTAACTATCCTAACACACAGGACTTCTTTCTTGAAAAAGCAAAAGATTTTATTAAATCTGCTTGGAATTATTTCCCAACAGGGAATATTATTCGTGTTGGAGTTCGCTCAACTTACCTGTTTGAAACACGCGATTTCAAAAACACATTTGATAAATACCGCTCAAAATTTCTAGCTCTTTCAGATGAGGATATCAAGGAATTTGACGGTGATTTGATCGATCTTGGTTTTCCACTAAACTTTTCTATAGGAGAAGATTTTTTTAATGTTAATACTGGACCAATGGAAAAAGACCAGTCCAAAGAGATGGTACTGAATGACGAGGAGGAATTACCCACCACCGGAGTTTATATTGATGTAGATTACTTCCGCAAAGAATTTTCACCCCACACCACACAAAAAAACATACTTGAATTTGTCGACAAAGGTATCCAAAAAGCTGATAAAATCAGTAAGTTGATTGCTGGTTGGACGACAAAAAAGTAAACTATGTCCGATACAAGAAACGTCAAAAACAGTGACCCAGAAGCTACCGAAAAGACGGGTAGTGATTTTTTTGATAAGGGGAAAGATGAAACTTCAAAAACGACTAAAAAAACAGATTTGGACAGCAATATTATAAATGAAACAGAAGAAGAAATAACTGAACAAGGAACGAATCCGACACCTTTTGAATTAAGCAGAATACGATATTATAATAGCGAAAAGAAAAAAAATGAGGCAAAATCAGCTGTATTAGGAGTTTTAAAATATCTGATACCGATTTTCGCGACTCTAATCATCGGACTACTTGCTGTTTTTGGTGGTGTTTGGGCCTATAAATTGAATAATATCGCAGAACCAATAGGAGGCTTAAAAGTGGAAGTACAATATATAAAAGAAAGTATTACGGAATTGAAATCAGATATTAAAAATCTGCAAGAAAAAGTAAACAGCCAATCAACCAAATAAAAAGAATAGGGTGTCTGGGCGGGGCACAATTCACCCCGACCCTCTTGTGCCCCGCCCAGACAAAAATCAAATTTTCTTTAAAAATAAGAGAAAGCCAAAAACAAAAAAGAATTATAAAAATATTTGCATCACACAACACGGCATATGAGGTTCGGGAAATATGACTTTTTTAAATTTTAAAGGTGGTCATATTCCCCTCACCCAAACCCGCCAAGGAGGCGGGCTTCTCATATGCGCGTACGTTGCGACGAAATAATTTTTTTAATAAGTTTTTCTCAATCGGCTTTTTAAGCCAAGGAATAAAATAAGTTTTTTAAGAATTAGGATTTTAGGAGGGGTAATACCAAGGAGTTTTCTTCGCTCCCTTTGGTCGCTCAAAAAAATTATTTAACCTATGGGGCAAAAACCTTACGAAGCCATTCTAAAAAACCTAAGCACAGAAAAAGATGTAGAAAATCTCGCAAAAGAAACGGAAGAGTGTTTCTTTTTGGATTACAAACAATCCGAAAAAAATGATTACACTCAGGCGAGATCAATTAAAGGTAGCGACCTCGCCAATGTAGCAAAATCTATCTCTGGTTTTGGAAATGCCTTGGGCGGCATATTAATTTTTGGAGTTGATAATGACAAAAATTTAAAACCTTTTGCAGGATATGAAACCTTTGAGACATTAGTGCAAGAATCTGTTTCTAGATCAACTAATCCACACCACGAAAAAGTAGAAACAAAATCAATTTCAGCAGACAATAGAAAAGGCTATGTAGTGATAATTATTCACCAGTCCCACAATAGACCGTTACAGGTCATAACCAACTCAAATACGCATAGATATTTCTACAGAACGGGAGAGTCACATGTCGATATTCCGCACGATGTATTGATTGGAATGTTGGGCAGAAAGATACCAGTTAACTTAAGCTGTCAATTTCAAATAAAGCAAAAAGATGATATCGCTCAAAATATATTTGAATTTGACTTTGTTTTAAGAAATAACAGTTCAGTCATCGCTCGAGATGTTTGGTTCAATATGGATGTGGGTATCCCTAATGTAAGCGTCAAGCAAGGTTCCTCGTTCGATTTATTTACTGGGCACAGAATGAATAATTCGATAAGCATGATAGCGATACGAAATTATCGCCTTCCGCCACAGGGATATGTTTCACCTGCGGGACTTTCCATTACTAAAAAATTCTTAGATCAAAACCGTGACTATAATCTTTATTTTACTTTCGGTTGCGAGGGTTCAAAGATGTGGGAATTTGACTCAATATTTAGTGGTGGAGAATTTAACGCGCAACTAAACAAAGGAGTCAGAGACGTAATTACGCTCTTGAAAAAAAAGTCCAAAGGAATCATAGAAAGAATCTAAAAGCCTGAGTATTTATCCACATGGTATATTTGACTTTCGGTTTTTATTCGGGTATAATGTAAATACAAATTTGGAAGATTTGGCTAAAAAATGAGATAATAAATAAATACATACATACAAACATGAAAAAATATTCTGTTTTATCTTTATTCGCCGGTTGTGGAGGTCTTGATCTAGGATTCAAGGGCGATTTTAGTTTTCTAAATAAAAAATACGCAAAACATAATTTTGATCTTGCGTGGGCAAATGATATAGACGAAAACGCTTGCGTGACTTTTAGAAAATATTTTAATCAAGAAATAGTTTGTGGGGACATAACTAAAATTCTAGCCGATAAGCACGCACGGATGTTTGACCCTCCCCTCCCGAAAAAAGTAGACATAGTGCTTGGTGGATTTCCTTGCCAAGATTTTAGCCACGCTGGAAAAAGAAGAGGATTTGAAAGCACGCGAGGGTTACTTTATCAAAGCATGATTGAGGTAATTAAAAGAACAAAGCCAGTTCTTTTCGTTGCTGAAAATGTTAAAGGACTTTTAACAATGAATGACGGCGGGGCAATAGCGACGATAATCAAAGATTTTAAAAAACTCAAATACAATGTCGAATACAAACTACTAACCGCCGCTGACTACGGTGTACCTCAAATACGAGAGAGAGTAGTTATTGTTGGCACCAAAAAAGGCATACTACCACCATTTGAATATCCAAAACCAATTCTGGAAAAGAAAAATTGGGTTCCTCTAAAAAAAGCTATAGGTGATTTAGAGGAAAAAAAAGAAGGGGAGGTGGCGAACCATTATTGGTCAAAAGCAAAAAAGAATAATGGACAAGGAAATAACAAAGTATCGTCGGAAAAACCAGGACCAACGATGAGAACAGAGCACCATGGAAACATAGAATTCCATTGGAACGGAAAAAGACGGCTATCCGCGAGAGAGGCCGCTAGAATACAGTCATTTCCAGATGATTTTATCTTTTATCCATCAACCTCCGCCGCCTATAAACAAATCGGAAACGCCGTTCCCCCGGTGTTGGCTTGGCACGTCGCCTCAGCGATAGAAAAATTTCTCAACGAACACTTAAAATAATCTATGATTTACATTAATAAACCAGACGCGAAAGAAAAAGATTTTATTAATCTATTGGAAAAATCAAGGGAGCTACTATTAAAATTTTTACGGAAGAAAAAAGACATATCGCCGACTCATTTTGAAACTACTGTTTTTGAACATACGCGTGAAGCCGCAAAAGGAACTTCTTTTGAAGGAAAGGTTCAACAAACAGGAGCGCATGATTTTCCAGATATTATAGCTAATAAATATTTCGGCGTTGAAGTCAAAATGACCACCAGCGACCACTGGACTTCAACTGGAAACAGCATTTTAGAGTCTTCCAGAATTGAAGACGTTGAAAAAATTTATATCATGTTTGGAAAATTTGGCGGTAAATTAGATATTAAATTTCGACTCTACCAAGAATGTTTACCTGATGTTAGCGTCACGCACTCTCCCAGATACAGAATAAACATGAATTTAAAAAAAGGCGAATCTATTTTTGACAAAATAGGCGTGGATTATGACACATTAAGAAAACACGCTAATCCCATACAAAAAATTAAGGATCACTATAGGTCAAAGCTGAAAGACGGAGAAGAGCTATGGTGGATAGACCAAGAAAACGACGACAAAGCGATCAGTCCAATAATACGCCCATTTAGGAATCTGAGCGACGAAGAGAAAGAAAATTTCATTGTAGAATCAATGATTTTATTTCCTGAAATGTTTGGGAACAGCGCCATGAAATACGAACGAGCTGCCGCCTATCTTATATCAGAATATAATTCAGTGTCGGCTAGTTTAAGAGATTCATTTACCGCTGGAGGTCAAATTGAACTAAAGATAAAAAGGAAAACCATTACAGTGCCTCAAGTCGCAGAACGTATGCGTGCGAGAGCGAACGACATCAAAACTAAAATAAACGAACTCGACGGCGAAACTCTAGCGTATTACTGGAGAATCAGAAAAATAGAACGAGATAGATTAAACCAATGGAAAAAACTCTTAAATAAAAACCTAAAACTTTCGATTAGAGGTATTAAAGCTTCTGATGTTTTTGATTCTGGTTTATGAGAAAAACAAGAAATTATCTTAAAAGAAATTTCAAAAAAGAAAGAAGCAAAGACAAACTAACAAAGGACAGACGATCATCTTTAATGTCCAAAATTCGCTCAAGAGACACAAAATTTGAAAAAGAATTTATCGCTCTTCTCAAAAAAGAAACGCACAAAAAATTTCTAACGAACGAATCATCCATAAAAGGCAAACCCGATATAGTTTTCGTAAAAAGTAGGGTTTGCGTTTTTCTTGATAGCGCTTTTTGGCATGGTTGGCAATATCCACGTTGGAAACATTTGTTAAAAAACGATTTCTGGAGAGAAAAAATAGAAAAAAACAGAAAACGCGACAAAAAAACAACAGCGTATTTGCGTAGAAACGGTTGGATAGTTATGCGCTTTTGGGAACATCAAATAAAAGACGGACATAAACTTAAAAAGATGATCTCCGAAGTAAAGAAAGAAATACAATAAGGTGTCAGGGCGGCCACAATTCACCCCTATCCCCTCTTGTGCCCGCCCTGACAAAAATTAAATTTTCATTCAAAAGACAAAAAGCAAAAGAAAGCAAAAAAAATAATTCAAAAATTACATCACCTAACAGCGCATATGAGGTTCAAAAACCTAGCCCTTTAAATGACGGGTTGTCGCTAGGTTTTTTCACCCAAATTTTTGCTCGCGGGTACGCTACGCAAAAACTTCTCATATGCGCGAACGTTATACGCAATTCAAAAAATATTGAGGAGTATGTAGCACGCGTAAAAAAGCCATTACTACGCTTAAAAAAGACGACAAAACTTCGATATAACCGTGAAAATTACTCATTTTTTTACTATTTTTCACGTTTATCTTGACAAAACAGTAAAAATCATGTAAAATGGAATAGGAATACTCAATATTGACAAATCTCACAAATATGCCAAAAACACTTCATATATTTCATGCCATCTCAAGTTTAAGAGAGCGCTATTATACCGCGGCTGTTGGCAAACAGGCGCTTTTAAAATTACTCAGTGAAGCGGAAGTGGCTGAACAAGTATACAACTCTAATGCCATTGAAAACAGCACTCTTACACTTGAGGAAACCGAAAAAATACTTTTACAGATAGATTTAGACAGATACGTCAATGAACGAGAAATCTTTGAAGCAAAAAATCTGGCGCGGGTTGTGTCATATATAGACAAAAGAGCCAAAGAACAAGAACTTACCCTTGAGGTGATTTTGTCACTTCACAAAATGTTGATTTCAAATATCCGCGATGAGATTGCCGGCCGATTTAGAAAAGACAACGAATTTGTGCGGGTCGGCAGCCATATCGCTCCTAACCCCAAAGAGGTAGTTGGCCGACTTGAAAAAATGTTGGCCGAGTACAATGCCACTAGCCATGAAAATATAATTAAAAGAATCGCAAAACTACATCTTGTTTTTGAATACACTCACCCATTTTGCGACGGTAATGGCCGTATTGGACGGGTTATAAATAATTACTTACTGATCCGAGAAGGCTTTGTGCCGATAAACATCAAATTTATTGATCGCAAAAAATATTATGAAGCATTTAACGAATTTGATGCCAAAGGCGCGACTGACATTATGGAAGAAATAGTAGGCAAAGCGCTCACTAACAGTTACCACAAACGACTTGCGTATTTGGAAGGCGCACACATTGTCACGCTCGCTGAATACGCAAAAATGAATAACATATCACACTCTAATTTAATTAACAAGGCAACTCGCCAAACAATAGAGGCGTTTCTCGAAAAAGATGTGTGGAAAATAGGCGCCACAAAAAAATAATGTACGCCCGATAACAATGGCGGGCTTCTCATAGTGCGCGAACAGTATTGGAAATAAATTATTTTTGCGCCCAAATATAATCAACTAACCAAAATGCTATGAAACTAGGAATCATCATCAGCCAAACAAATCCGGAAACAAATTGGAACGCTTTCCGTCTAGCTAATTTTGCCCTAAAGCAAGGCGACGAAGTTAAAATTTTTCTTGTTGGAGAAGGCGTAGAGTACGAAAGAAGCAGTTCGGAAAAGTTCAACATCCAAGAACAAATAGCGGAATTTTTAAAATCTGAAAAAGCGAAAATTTTGGCATGTGGCACCTGCTTAAAGTCCCGCAATCAAGAGGCTACCAATACATGCCCAATGAGCACAATGGAAGATCTATATGCGCTTGTTCAAGAAAGCGATAAAATTTTAACTTTTTAATCTTAATCGTTATAATAATTTTACTAACCCTATGTCTATGACGAACTTTGGTTTTGCGCCTTTTGGCTGGATTTTTATGATCCTTTTCTGGGCTTTGGTGATTGCCGGAATCGTTGCCTTGATAAAATGGATAGCCGGTCAAAATAAGGCTGAAAGTGAAAAAGACAAAACTGCCTTAGATATCCTCAAAGAGAGATATGCAAAAGGCGGCATCAACAAAAAAGAGTTTGAAGAAAAAAAGAAAGATTTAGAATAAGAGGTTTGGAGCTTCGAGCATTCACCCTTTTAATCCCCCACCTTTCGCCAATAATTGACTTAAACTACTCAATTGGATATAATTGGACATAGTTAATATATCCAATTAAAATATGCTAAAAAACAGCCAAAAACCATTAGAAACACAGCAAATTTCCGACAATTTTTCAAAGCGGATTGAACAAATCCCATCTGTTATTGTTTCAAAAATTGCCAAAATTGATGAATTAAAAGGACAATGGATAACCGGAGCGCGCCTTAACCCGCAAGTTTTAGGGCGTTTAAAACGCTCGGTTTTGATTACGTCTACCGGTGCCTCTACTCGTATTGAGGGTTCTCGCCTTTCTGACGAAGACATCGAAAAATTAATGAAGGGCATTAGTATTCAAAAATTTACCAACCGCGATAAACAGGAGGCCCAAGGATATTATGAACTGTTGGAAAATGTTTTTAATTCCTGGAAAAACTTAAAATTCAACGAGAGTTTAATTAAAAATTTTCACCTAGAACTTTTGAAGCGCGTGGAAAAAGATGAAAGCCACCGCGGCGAATATAAAAAAGGCGAAAACAAGGTACACATGCTCAACGAAGCTGGCCAATCGGTCGACATCCTTTTTGACACCTCGCCTGCCTATCTGACCCCTGCTCAAATGCGCGACTTGGTTGAATGGACGCAAAAAACATTAACAGAAAACAAATACCATCCATTATTGGTAATTGGAAATTTTTTAGTTGAATTCCTAAAAATTCACCCTTTTACTGATGGCAACGGGAGGCTGTCCCGCGTGCTTACAAACCTGCTTTTACTTCAAGCCGGATATCTGTACATACCCTATGTGTCTCACGAAAAATTAATTGAGGACAATAAACCTGGTTATTACATCGCTCTGCGACGCAGCCAAAAATCCATGGGAACAAAGAGTGAAAATATTACTGACTGGCTGAATTTTTTCTTAGATATGGTTCTGAAACAATCACAAATGGCCGTGGAACTCTTGTCAAAAGAAAATATAGAAAAAATTCTCTCGGAAAAACAGCTGGCGGTGTGGCAATATATTACAGAGGCAAAAGAAACAAGCACTGGTGATATTGCAAAAAATACTAACATAGCCAGGCCAACCGTAAAACAAACCCTGGAGGTGCTGCTCAAACTTAAAAAAATTGAGCGGGTTGGACTTGGAAGAAGCGCGAGATACAAAATACTTTGAGATATAAAAATATCAAGGTGTTTTGGGGAAAGGGCATTCCCGCCTTCGCCAAGGCTACGGCGGGCAGGCAAGGTATTTTCTTCGCTCTTGGAGGTCGCTCGAAAAATTTATTTAAAATCTTTATGTCGGAAGAATTAAATACTAATGTAACTCCAACATCTAAACCCCAGCCCCTAATGAAAACATTTTCGAAGTGTTTTAATGTTATTTTGACCGGGGATAGGGACGCGAGCCACCAAGCGGCGCGGCAAATTAGGAGGCTGGTATATGGTTCCGCGGGCGATAAATTCAAAGATATCGCGTCAATTATAGAAAGCGCCCCCAAGGAGTATGAAAAAATTACGGAAGGATTTAGGCAAGAAAACTTCGTCATAGCCGTTTCGGTTATGTATTTTTTGCATGATAAAGAAAGCCAGCCGGATTTTCTATTCCCTTGGCTGTTTCATTTAATCCAACACCCAAACGGCAACATCCGCCAGGCCGCGGTGCGCATGTTTAGACAAGAACTTGGGCCGCTGACCGTGCATATCCGTTTCCCCAATGAAAAATCCGCTTATCGGCTGCGGCTTTCACCCGAACAAGCTGACTTTATTCTTTTTAAGCTGTCGGCAAATCTAAACGATCTGACAAAAAATTTGTGGAAACCCGCCTACAAAAGGTATAAATATATTTCCTCGCTTCCGAATGGTCCCTATAAATCGATCCGGATGGTGCTGGGCCAATTAGAGGATGACTGCGGCAATTTGGATTGATTTTTTTCACTCTGAAGCTATACTGAAAGCATGGATAATCGCGGAGGGAAATTTGCAATTGGGCTTAAGCCGCTGTTACTGCTGACGGTATTTTTTGTAATACTACTCGCGAACACTGGTAGCGCCCAAGCTCGCACCAATATCTACGCCCCGAGTGTTGATATTAACACCCCCACCACCTGGACCATGGCTGGTTCGCCTTATGTCATCTCCGGCTGGGCCTGGCTGGATGTGACCGCAACTTTGACCATTGATGCCGGAGCGGTGGTTAAGTTCATCCCTGACCGCTGGAATCACAGATATAATGGCCTCAATGTGTCTGGTGGCGGCAAAATTATCGCCAATGGAACCAGCGATGCGCCGGTTATCTTTACTTCCTATTACGACGATACCGCCTCCGGCGATACTAATGGCGATGCCACTTCGCCAACGGCTGGTGATTGGCGAGGCATTATCTTGGACGCGGACGCTTCTGAACTCTCGCATGTTGAAGTGCGTTATGGCGCTAACATCTACCAGTCTTATGGCGGCATCGAGATTAAAAACAACAGTACGGCCAGCCTAGGGGATGTTTCTATCAAATACTCAGCCGGAAGCGCCTTGCGCTTGAACCAACCATCCAGTCCTACCATTACCAACCTTACCATAGACACCAGCAATGATTATGGTATTTACTCCACCATTGCGGGCAGTAGTGTTACTATTATCAACGCCACTATCAGCAACAGCGCGGACGGGGTGGCTGTTTTGTCCGTGGGTAATACTTTAGCTTTTACCAATACTGTTGTGTCTAATGCCAAGCCCGTAATTAACCTGACTGGTGCGACGGTCAACGTCAACGCGACCTGGCCTAAAATTGGCAGCGCCGCTTATGTGCTGGATAATGACATTAGTGTCCCCACGGGCATCACCTTGACTATTGCCCCGGGCGTGGTGGTTAAGGGTGAATATAGCCTTTATCCGGATTCGCGATTGGAGATTTTCGGTCGGCTCTTGGCCCAAGGCACGCTTGAGGCACCCATTGTGTTCACCTCTCTCCGTGATGATACATTCGGTGGAGACAGTAATAATGACGCCAGCGCCTCATCCCCGGCCGCTGGGGACTGGGGCGGGCTGTATTTTGAGAATTCATCCGATTCTATTTTGGAATACGCCACTATCCGCTACGGCGGCAATTATGCGGATGACTTTAATGGCGTTTTTTATGCCACCACGGATAATATGATGTTGCATCTGAAGAATTCTTCCCTGGCCGTAGCCACCAGCACCATTGGCTTGGCTAATACCGCCGTTTACATGGAAGGAACATCGGCTCTTACTATGTCCGGCTCCACTGTGGCCACAACCACTACCGCTATTCTCTCTTCATCCTCGCTTGGTTCGACCATCTCGAACACCTCATTTATCAATAACACCCACTTTGCCATTTCCAATACTGGCACCCAGATAGACGCCCGCCACAATTGGTGGGGTGATAATACTGGCCCGCACCATGCAACAAATAATCCTGACGGCGCCGGTCAAACAATCACGGGAAATATACTGTTTGATCCGTGGACCAAATATCTTGACCCGGTGATTATCGTGCCGGGCATCCTCGGCAGTTGGAACGTGCTCGGACAATGGGAATTGGACCCGATTTTGAACACCTACGACAATCTCTGGGTTGCCATGCAAGATGCGGGCTATGTGGTTGACCAGACCCTGTTCGCGTTCCCCTACAACTGGCGGCTCTCCAATACCTACACCGCGGGTCTGCTGAAAGACAAGATTGACGAGGTCAAAGGCATCTGCGGATGCCACAAGGTGGACATTGTGGCTCATTCCATGGGCGGCCTGGTGGCGCGTGCCTATGTTGAGCTCTTGGATTACGAGAATGATATTGACCAGCTCATCTTTTTGGGCGTGCCGCATAAAGGGGCGACTAGCTCATATTGTTTTCTAGTCAATAGCTTGTAATCACTTCCAGTGGTGTTTTCATGTTAAGCCCCATGTGCGGTCTCTC
>PCWC01000064.1 GCA_002787175.1 Parcubacteria group bacterium CG11_big_fil_rev_8_21_14_0_20_39_22
CTTAACAGAAAATTAAGCAAAAATTAGCAAGAAAGAATCACCGGATTATTATCTATACAGATTGGAAAGAATCACCGGTAATTATTATCTATAACGGCGAGACAGACTACACTTCTGCATATTTCTTAATTACTGACGCCATTTCTTCTATTATATCGTCGAAGGTAACAGTCGCCTTAACCAAAAAGCATTCTGCACCCAAAGCTACACCCTTATCTATGTCGGCTTTTTGTCCAAGGTTTGAAAGCAAAATAACAGGCACTTTATTAGATTCTGAATGCTCTTTTATACGTCTAAGTATTTCCCAGCCGTCAATACCCGGTAGTAGAATATCGAGTAAAATCACATCAGGAGTCTTATCTTTCAGAATCGATAGTGCTTCTTCACCTGTCTTGGCATGGATTAAATTACAGTTTGAAGTTGTTAATTTACGAGAAATGATGTCACTTAGAAATTTATCGTCCTCAACCCAAAGAATCGTCTTACCCGAAAGTACAAATGAATCGTGTCTTTGAGGAACAGGATCTTCTTCTTTGTAGTTTCCATCGCTCGACATTTGCAACCTTACCTTTTCCATAACATCATCGATTTCGAAATTGGACTTTATCAAATAGTCGCGTACACCGAGTGACAAAGCTCGGCTTATTTCGTCGGGCTCACTCGAATCAGTAATTATAATTACTGGAATATTTTTTATCTCCTTTTCATTTCTTTTTTTCTCAAGTACGGCATAGCCGTCCATAGAAGGAAGTTTAACATCAAGCAAAACAAGCTCCGGTCTCCTCGAACGTATGGTCTCAAGCCCTTCACCCCCGTCAGTGGCAATAAACACATTATAACCCTCGTCTCGAAGTTTCTTGGAAAGTTTGTCATTTATAAATGACCCTTGCTCGATTATTAATACCTTTTTCTCCATAGAATCAGCTTGAATTCACATTAAGTTTTAATGCCCACGGTAAAAGTATAACAGAGTTCAGAGACAATTGAGATACAGATTGTGGATATGACCACCTTCCCGATATTCTAAAACAAAAGGAGAGAGGTAGGTAAGAATTATTTTCCACTACGATTTTTCGGTTTTGTTTTTTTGGCTTTTTTATCTTTTGGCATTAGTGCTCGAATTTCATCGCGTAGAAGTCCTGCTGTTTCAAAATCAAGAGCTTTCACCGCATCTTCCATTGCCTTTTTCTTTGCTCTTATAAGTTTCCTCGTATCACCACCATACACCTTTCTGTCGAGCTCTATCATATTGGCAACGGTTTTACCATGACTTGAAGACAAACTTTCGGTAATATCGTGAATTTCCTTTTCAATTGTTTTGGGAGTGATGCCGTTCTTTTTATTATAAGCAATCTGGATATCTCTGCGTCTTTGTGTTTCTCCTATTGCCCTTTCCATCGAGCCAGTGACTCTATCGGCATATAAGATGACGTGTCCATTTATGTTTCTGGCGGCTCGTCCGATAGTTTGTATAAGCGCAGTGTCAGATCGAAGAAAACCTTCTTTATCAGCATCCAAGATCCCTATAAGCTCGACTTCCGGTAGATCGAGTCCTTCCCTCAAAAGATTGACTCCAACAAGACAATCAAATTCGCCCTTTCGAAGTTTTGTAAGTATCTCTATACGCTCGATTGTATCTATATCACTATGCAGGTAAGTAACCTTTAGATCCTTACCTTTTAAATATTCACTTAAATCCTCCGCCATCTTTTTAGTGAGTGTGGTTGCAAGCACTCTACCCCCTCTTTTTATACTCTTTTCAGTCCGCTCTATAAAATCGGCTATTTGCCCTTTATATTTTCCTTTCTCCACTATCGGCAAGACAGTTATTTTAGGATCCACAAGTCCTGTCGGGCGAATTATTTGTTGTACTATTTTTTCACTAACATTCCTCTCGTGTTTGCCGGGAGTTGCTGAAGTATATATAACCTGCCCAACTCTTTTTTCAAATTCTGGAAGTTTAAGCGGACGATTGTCGGCAGCAGAAGGAAGCCTGAATCCGTGCTCGATAAGTGTCCGTTTTCTCGAAGCATCACCTTCATACATTCCACCGATTTGAGGGACAGTAACGTGAGATTCATCAATTACGGTCAGGAAATCAGGTTCTCCATTTTCCTTTCGAGGAAAGTAGGATAATAGAGTATCAGGAGCTTCTCCTTGTTTTTTACCAGATAGATGGCGAGAATAATTTTCTATTCCGTTTACATAGCCGACTTCTTTTAGCATTGCGAGGTCATATCTTGTCCTACGTTTTATCCTTTCCGCTTCTATTATCTTACCCTCCGATTCAAATTTATTAATTTGGACAGCAAGCTCTTCCCTTATGTCTTTTATAGCTTTACCCAATTTCGTTTTATCAGTTACAAAGTGCTTGGCAGGAAATAGAAACACTCCATCTGTATTTTTATGTACAACTCGCGTTATCGGATCAACTTCACTTATTGAATTTACTTTCCCCTCTTCGATTGAAATCAGGTAAATGATACGTTCATTGACTGGCATTATCTCAATCCGATTTCCCATAGCTCGAAAAAGTCCCGGTTCAAGATCGGCATTTGTTCTATTGTAGTGAAGTGATATAAGAGTTCGGACCATATCATTTCGAGATATTTCCATTCCGACATTTACTCGCTTGTTTTCTTTTTCGTACTCTTCCGGCGATCCCAAGCCGTAAATACAAGATACAGAGGCGACTATTATGACATCTTTGCGGGTCAGGAGTGCTTGGGTAGATGCGTGACGCAATCTATCTATCTCGTCATTTATCATCGCCTCCTTCTCGATATAAGTATCAGTTACCGGCATATACGCTTCCGGCTGATAATAATCATAATAGGATACAAAATAGTGAACAGTATTATCAGGAAAAAAGTCGCGATACTCTCCGGCAAGCTGTGCTGCCAGAGTCTTGTTGTGAGCGATAACAAGTGTGGGTTTCTGTATTTTTTCAATCAGGTTTGCAACAGTGAAAGTCTTTCCTGTACCTGTAGCTCCGAGCAGTGTTTGTCTTTGAAGTCCTTTCTTTAGTCCATCATAAAGCGAGGCGATCGCTTTTGGCTGATCGCCTGCTGGAGAAAACTTGTTTTTTATCTTGAATTTATTGTCCATATAGAAGTAGAACCGTATACGATAGCAGACCCGTCATTAGATTATCTTCAATCTAAATCCGTACTTCGTGGAGCAATATACCACAGTAAAATCGCAAAAGAAATAAACCACAAAAGAAACCAGGCGCGGAAACCGTATTTCGAGAACAGACTAAAAATAAAGGAGGCAAATAGACTCCCCAATATACAAAAAAGTATTATGCGAACCCAAAACGCAAACTTACCCATATCCTTAATTATACAATCTTTCGACGAACATGTAACGAAACAGTCTTGTCCAACGGTAAAAAGCAGTAAACGACCCCCGTGATTCCAACGGAAAAAGGAGCCGAAGTGGCTCCTTTCCCGGGATTTGTGTA
>PCWC01000035.1 GCA_002787175.1 Parcubacteria group bacterium CG11_big_fil_rev_8_21_14_0_20_39_22
ACCACGGACTGAGAAAAGATAGACGCTTTAGAGTGATTAGTGAGTTATTGAGAAAAGGATAAATAGCCCCCGAAAAGTTTCTATACTCCGAAAATTCACCTAATTCATCTAATTTCTAATTCACCTAATAAAATTTTAAATAGTAAGGAAGAAAAAGTGAAATACGAAATACTAATATGATACGAAAATATGAATAGGAAAAAGAATTCATATTTTTAGGATTAGTCCGCCGTGGCGGATTTGTAGATTGGAATTTCATTCGCAGATTGGAATGGTTTCTTACAAAATACTTTCAGGGTCGACATTTATTTCAAAAGTCGGCGGTAGTGAAAAGAGGGAAGCGAGGAGTTTTTCATCAGGCCAGTCTTTTCTCGGCAACTTTATAAGAAAATGCATTGTATATTTTTTGCCACCGACTTTACCGAAAGCCGGAAAAGCAACTGTTTCCCATTCTGAAAGTTTCTCTGATAATTTTTCGATTTCTTTAGTTACCTTTGCTCGCTCACCAGATAGGGTCAGCCGTACCAGCATTGTAAAAGGAGGGTAGTCAAATTGCTCACGCTCTTTAATCTCACTTCTGTAAAAGCCCATTAAATCGCCCTGAAGCCCCTGCTTGAGTATAGGCTGGTTTTCCATCCTGGTCTGTACTAAGAAGCGTTTGGTGGCCCTCTCACGCATTGCAAGCAAAAGGTGAAGTACCCGTTCGTTTATTCTGAAATCGGGAAGTGAGAACAAAGAATCCAAAGACACAACGGCGGTGTTTGCAATCGTGTCTTTAGGTAAATACAAAAGGGCTTTCTCCGTACCAATAAGAACTGACCCTGGAGTCGAGAGGAATTTTTTAAGTTCGTCTCTGACACGTTTGGTTGTCTTGGTATTGTCGCTGTCAATTTTAAATATTTTAGTATCGGGAAACAAAGATGTGATCTCCTCCTCTACTCGTGCAGCTCCAATACCGAGCGGAACTAAGTTCCAGCTTCCGCAAATTTCGCAATTTACAGTCGCTTTTTTCTTTTCGCCACACTTGTGACAGATAAAGACATTTCGATTAGCTTGCGATCCCTTATGCAATACCATAGGTGTACCGCAAGTTACGCACGCTACAAGCGTGCCACAATCACCGCAACTTGTAGAGGGCGATAGTCCACGTCGAGCGGCAAAAATAAACAAATGATCATTCTCTTCCTTTGTGTCAGAAATAAGCTTCACTAACTCGTCACTTAAAAGCTTAAAGGTCTTTCTTTTATTCTCATTATCTTTGCCTTTTAGCTTCTCACTTTCATCACCTTCCTCGACAACTTTGCTGTTCATTGATATAAGCTCTGTTTCTGCTGTCGTCAAAAATCGAAACTTTAGAGGGGCGAGTTCCGGAAATTCTCCGCTTTTGTGTCTATATAGTGTCTCGGCTCGAAGTACGGTATCACCAAATACCAATCTTTTGTGAGCGATTTTGGCATAATTGTGTGCGAAAGTTCGAATATCAATGAAAGGTCTATTTTCCTTTTTGTAAGCTCTTGAGCTCTCCTTTTCGATGATAATGGTACCGATGTCATATCGAGGTATCGAGAGAAAGCTCCCAGTAGCTATTATTAAAATCGGATGGTCTTCCTCTAAAATATTGCGACGAATTTGGCAGAGTTCTTTTGAACTTAAATCACTATGGAGAACGTGCGTATAGGACTCTATTCCACGAGGAAGAGTCTCAAAGGTCTTTCTAATATCCTCAATTGTAGGTAAGCAGAAAAAGACCGACCTTCCTTTGGCAAATTCTTCACGAATAAGGCTTTTGTAGTGTGCATAGCGTTCGTCCTCATCGCTCTGTAAAACATAGGTATCTCTTATGGGCATTGAAGTTTTTGCCGGTCCGGAATTGGACGATGTACTATCTTTTACAGACTCATCCAAAAAAGCAGCTGGTACTATAGAACTTAAAAACACACCCATTGGTGACACAAAGTGTCGAGCTGTCTCCTGCACAGCTTCAAGAAAAAACTTGGTCAAAAGGGAAGGGTTTACTACCGAATCAATCTTCTTCATTTTGAAAGATTGAGACTTTATGTCGGTCTTTTCGTCGTTTGCGTTTTGTGAACTTAACACAACGCCTGTGACTTTCTTTTTGCCAACCGGGACCGAAACCAAGGCTCCCGGATCGACTTCCTTCGATGTCCAATACGAAAGAGTGTCCGAACCGTAAGAACGGGAAATTGGAATTACTTGTAATAGATTGATTTTCATATAAAAGCAGAACTACGAACCTATCTCAATCACAACACAATAGAACCGGAGACACACCTCGTATCTCGTTTTGAATGTAATTAGATTGAAAATGATCTTAACAAACCGACCCAGACCAAATCAGATACCGAATCCGCAATCTACGGTCTAACCACCACGACGATTTCCAGATTGTCGTCAACAATATAATACTCTTCCGGTGTTTTTCCAGTGGTGAAGTAGGGTTGTCCGCCTTTAAATATCGACTGTATGTTTTGTATGATTGTCTTATCCATCTCAAGTGCAAAGACGGCATAACCTGAAGAGAATACAATCACGTCGTTTCTTTCCTTGTAAAACGAGAGGTCTCTTATGGGCTCATCGGAATGCCAGATTTTTTTGCCAGATAGACATTCGCTCACATTTGCCTCTCCCAAATCGCATAAAAATTCAGGTAGATATTCTTCCGATAGCGGTTTTGCATATATATCGGTTTCATTTTCAACCCATATTGCGATTGTCGAGTCGGCGGAAATTTTAGGATTATCTACACTTGGTAAAACATTGCTTTCTACAGCTTCACGAATAGAGTCGTAACTTTCATTATCTTTTGTAATAACTTCACCATCAGGTGTCGAATTGACTATAAAAGGTTTGACGATAGTTTTCTGGTTTGGAGTCACTTCCACTTGTTTAAACCATGGCCAAAAATTTTCATAGGTTACTATTACTTCGTGCTTGCCTGGAGTGACGTTTCTAAAAATTAAGGATTCTCCCTCGACAACATCCTTGGTCCTTTCAACATTGTCGATAAATAGTCGGAAATTATCTCGAGGAGCTACTATCTCCAACACTCCTGTTCTCACTATTCCTGTTGTGGTAAGGCGATACCCCGTCAAATAGAAAGACACGAATATTATTATCAAAACCGCTGCAGTTATGATACCCCATCTCAATATTTTTTTATTTTCTTTCATATAGATTTAGCTCAAATATTACTGAATGCATTCCCAAAGACTTAAATTATGTATTTTTGACTGAATTTCAAGGAAATTTAAATAGTCTCTAATCTCCAAGCATAGCTCTATACTTACAGAAAATTGACCAAATTTCAAGCTAAAGGCTCGTTTTGAGGTGACCCTCTCTCTTTCACCCCCGGGACTGTAAAATAAAGTGTGTCTGATAACATAGAGTAATCTATCAATTAATCAGACAAAAATGAAAAAGAATCTAAAAACAAAAACTAGAAG
>PCWC01000111.1 GCA_002787175.1 Parcubacteria group bacterium CG11_big_fil_rev_8_21_14_0_20_39_22
AACTGAGACACGGTCCATACACCTACGGGTGGCCGCAGTCGAGAATCTTCCGCAATGGGCGAAAGCCTGACGGAGCGACGCCGCGTGGTTGATGAAGTCCTTAGGGACGTAAAAACCTTTTATGAGGGAGGAAGTTTATTGACGTTACCTCATGAATAAGGGGTTGCTAAACTCGTGCCAGCAGCAGCGGTAATACGAGTGCCCCGAGCGTTATCCGGAATCATTGGGCGTAAAGGGTGTGTAGGCGGCTTTGTTAGTCTCTTGTTAAATTTCCCGGCTCAACCGGGATTCTGCAGGGGAAACGGCAAAGCTTGAGGGTGCGAGAGGTGTACGGAACTCATAGTGTAGGGGTGAAATCCGTTGATATTATGGGGAACACCAAAAGCGAAGGCAGTACACTGGCGCATTCCTGACGTTGAGACACGAAAGCGTGGGAATCGAACGGGATTAGATAAACGCTCGCCGAGAGTTTTGAAAAGCACGATAGAAATTTTGCCGTCGCAAAATTTCTTCTCTGCTCGGAAAATTTTTTGCTAAAAATTTTCCTCCGCAAGGCTTTTCAAAACTCTCGACTCGCTCCTATTAAAGGGAGAAGAGAAGGAGCAAATGTCTCATCTGTTGGTAACAACAGAAAGCAAATTTGGCTATATGCTGGAAACTCTGGAGTATTTAAGGGGAAACCCAACAAGTGTGACCGTAAGGTCGCCAGACAATCAGCAGGGAAGACTATAGTAGCTTATATTTATCAGCTGTTAGGATTTAGGAAATTTCTAAAACCTAACAGCTAAGATCTAACAGCTATTTAGAACCCTCAGAGACTAAACGCCAAACTCCAAGCATTTTGCAGAGCAAAATGCAGATTCAAGAAGCAAGATTTAAGATTCAAGAATTATTCCTGGATCATGAATCCTGAATCAAGATTCTGCATGAGTTCACGAATGCATGGATGAAGATATAGTCCGACCTCTATGGTGACATAGAGAGACAGGCAGAAATGTCCTGTCCGGTATCAACTGAATTTCGTTTGAAAATTTATTTTTTAAACATTATTTAAAAATTAAAAATTCAAAAATTAGAAATTCTTTTGTTATTTCGTAACAAAAGTGACCCCGGTAGTCCACGCCCTAAACGATGTTCATTAGCTTTTCGGAGTATCGACCCTCTGAGAGGCGTAGCTAACGCGTTAAATGAACCGCCTGGGTAGTACGGCCGCAAGGCTAAAACTCAAAGGAATAGACGGGGACTTGCACAAGCGGTGGATCATGTGGTTTAATTCGATGCTAAACGAAGAACCTTACCAAGCCTAGAAATCTATCTGAACTCCAGCAGAAACGTTGGAGGTCCGCAAGGACAGATAGACAGGTGCTGCATGGCCGTCGTCAGTTCGTGATTTGAATTGTTCCCTTAAGTGGGGTAACGAACGCAACCCTCATTGCCTGTTATAAGTGTCAGGCGAGACTACCCACCACCAAACCCGGAGGGTTTGGTGGAAGAAACAAGGTAAAAGAAACAAGAAACAAAAAAATTAAATATAAAACTTTTGTATCTTGTATCTTAAATTTTGTAACTTCCAAACCAGTTCTATTGGTTTGGTGGTGGGAGGAAGGTGAGGATGACGCCAGGTCAGCATGGCCCTTGACGGCTTGGGCTACACACGTGATACAATGGCTGCTACAACATGTTGCGACGGGGTAACCCTGAGCTAATCATTATAAAGGCAGCCCCAGTTCGGATTGAGGTCTGCAACTCGACCTCATGAAGTTGGAATCGCTAGTAATCGCGGGTCAGAATACCGCGGTGAATACGTTCTCAAGTCTTGTACTCACCGCCCGTCAATTCAGGGAAGTTGGAAGTACCCGAAGTCCCAGCACTAAGTGCACTTCGCGCGAAATTTCCAATTATCAATTTCCAATTTTCGTCCCTTCGGGACATCTCCCGAAGGGAGACAGTCAATGTCTCAATGTTTTAATTTTAAAACATTGAATCATTGAAAATTCACTGAAAATTGTAAAATTGCAAAATTGAAAATTTGTGCTACGAAGTAAAGCGCGTTTGGTGCTGGGCCTAAGGTAAATTCAATGACAAGGAATAAGTCGTAACAAGGCACGGGTAGCGGAAGCTGTTCGTGGAATATTTCAAGAGAAACCTACGCCATATATCCTATGGGTATATGGTTTACGGGTCGATATTGCACATTTATGTACAATGGATTATTACGCTGTAATCCTAAAATACGCGTATGACATTCGGAAAAGACCGGACTTCTGAAATTTATTTCGGAGTAGAACGGAACAAAATAGAGTATAGTAAAGACAAAAACCCTCGCCTTACGGCGAGGGTTTTTGTATGTATTACACAGTATCAGTTGTCAGACCGCTGACATTTGTTGGACCCAAAAGTTGGGCTTTCTTAGACCCGTTTGCCGGAGGTAAACGGGTCTATTTCTCCCTTTCTCAAAGGGAGGGGACCGCTTGCGGTGAGGGATTTCCCCCGCAGTCTGACTACCTCCACTCTCCCTTTCCCTCGTCTTTATGTTCTATGTTTTGTGTTACACGCTACATGATTTGGAGGTAGTCAGATTGCTACGACTCGCACCCTTTTTTTGAAATACAAAGCATTGACTTATATCATAAAAGATGCTACTATTCTAAGTTAGAAATCGACTGGGGTTGGGACACAAAATCTGGTCGATATTAAACAATAAACAAAAGGTAACAAAATGGCAACGAACGCCAAAAACGCTCCCGCCCGTCTTCTCGGGAAAAAGGAGAGAAGAGCTCGTCATGATAAAGTTGTCCAAGAAATCCCATTTGTGGATTATGCGGATGATTTTAAAGGTAAAAAAAGGGTACAAGGGATTGGGAAGTTGATTGAAAAGTTCAAGATATGGTACAGCAAACAGGATATTACCACTCAATACATGGTAATCGTGTTTGCAGGAATCATGGCAATACATGCCAATCTTTTCCTACTGTATTTGATTTTTTAATCAAATCTCAAACAACAAAGGCGTCCGCAGAATTTCTGTTAGGACGCTTTTATTTTGCCTATTATTACTAAAGCATAGGCAACCAGGTTGACCCCATTAGAGTTTTTAAATCTTAATGTATCCTTATTTTACAAGCCTTTTTCGGAAATATTATTTTAAAAATTTATTCCAAGATCGACCAATTTCAACCCAACTCAATCCGAATCATTGGATCAAATTTTACTTAAAACAAAGTTGTCCATCATCCCATTCTTTGCTATAGTTTACTGGAATTAAAAATGCGACTGTAGCTCAGGTGGTTAGAGCGCGTCACTGATAATGACGAGGTCGTAGGTTCGAGTCCTACCAGTCGCACAAAATTAACGAGTAGGATGCGGAGCATTCTGCGACTATAATTTTGGCACAAACTGGTAGGACTCGAACCGAGGCG
>PCWC01000024.1 GCA_002787175.1 Parcubacteria group bacterium CG11_big_fil_rev_8_21_14_0_20_39_22
TAATTCCTCGATATTTTGATTGTATTTTCATCTTGTGCCCATTTGGTTAATGAGTGCAATATGTATGTGAACTTAGTCAGCAAAAGCATGTAACATGTAACTTGTAGCGTGTAACACGAGAGAATAATTTACAATTTTCAAATAAAAACACTTTTGGTATCTTATTAGGTGAATTAGGTGAATTTTCTCTCCCTCTTTTCGTGTTACATGTTATAAGCTACACGTTACACGACTCATCCTAACACCTAAAAGCTAACACCTATTCAAGTATTGTCTACAAAATCCCATTCAACGCCTGAACTTCCAATATATATCCTGTCAGTATAAAAACTGTGCCCACGATTACATAAATACGCTCTCTTTTCATAGACGTTAAAACATCATCATCAATTTTCCTCTCTTTTAAAACGTGAGAATGAACACTAAATACGACGAGGGCGATTACGATATGTCCGATGATTGAAAACGTGATAGCTATAGTTAAAAGTGGCATATTTTAAATTTTATTGATTAACTTTTTTAATAATATTATGTGGATTATCAGAAAAATGACCCCGAAGTATAAAACCTACTTATTCCACAATTTCTTTTGTTTGCGGTTTACCCACCAGTCATCATCTTTGTCACCAAACCACCAATCATTGGAATCTGTTCTCATTATCTGCTTAAATATAACCTTTGCTGCTTCGGTATTTAAACGTTTCCCTGCCGGAGTTATCCAATCTTTTGCTCTTTCATTGCCGATATCTATTTGTTCTTTAAGTGATATTATCCATTCGAGATTATCAGCATCTTTTGCAATTAACGACTCCTTAGACTCACGCATTTCATATTCAGAAAGAGTCTCCTTTATATCTTTTCCAAAAGGTAAAGACTTCGACAAGTCTTCGACCACCTTCTCCTCTTCTCTCGTAACGTACTTTTGGTGGACATAATTCAAGTCAGAAATACGGGTTTCAGGTAAATCGTGCAAGAGACACATTTTAAGAACTTTCAAAATATCGACATCCTTTTGAATTGAAGCCAAAGTATATCCAATATATAAAACCCGACTCGTATGCTCTGCCACACTCTGATTACCCGTTCCCAAAAAATGAAAACCGCTTCGGGGAGTTTTAGATAAAATCCCAACCTCGAAAAGAAAGTTGGCTATCGAAAGATCATCATAACTTTCTTTATTTACCTTTTTCCTTTCTTTCATTTTCTTTAAGATAGAGAGTCGAAAGAAAATCCTGGGTACTCTTTCGAATCAAATCCGTCATCGCTTACTTTTACTAATTTATATATAGTCCCCGAAACTGGTATTACCATAATCCCCCCAATTTTAAGCTCCATAAAAAGATCGACAGGTATCTCATCTTTCGCCTCAGCACTCACTAAAATCTTATCATACGGTGCATATTCGGGAAGTCCTACCGGAGTTTTACTGCTACGACCCTGTAAAGTTATATTGTTTAAATGATCATATTTACCAATATTATTTTTAGCTTTTTCTAAAAGAATATCCGATTGCTCTACTCCATATATATGACCACTGTCCCCAACCATAGAAGAAAGTAGAGCTGTAGCAAAACCAGAACCGAAACCGACTTCAAGAATATTATCACCCCTTTTGACGTCTAAAAGCTCAATCATAAACAAGATAGTCGTGGGTCGACTTGTGGTCTGACCTTCACCTATAGGCAAAGCATAATCCTCGTAAGCTTCTATTTTATAATCATCATCGACAAAATCAGCTCTGTCGATTTCTTCAAACGCCTTCTCAATAAGCGTTTCTCTTAAGACTCTTGTGTCATTTTTTAAACTTATGATCAATTCTTCACGTGTTTGCATTTTTGTTTTTATTTTATACTACCCCTTCTGATCTTAGTAATTGTTCTTTCATCTTCTCTCCGCGATTGTAATTACCAAGTTGTCCGTCTGATTTTATAACCCGATGGCATGGTATGTCCTTATTGTAATTTTTTGAAAGTATTGTACCGACACTACGGAAGGCCTTTGGCGATCCGGCACGCCTGGCAACTTCCTTATAGGTTAGGGTTTTGCCTCGAGGAATCTTGCGAACAATTAACCGGACTCTATCACTAAAACTTCCAACCAAATTTTCACTCTCCTTCTTTCTATTTGTTAAAATCATAAATATTGTATCTTGTGCGAGGAGATTATAGATAGGTTCTGATGGTTCAAAGTGTGTTTATTTCATTTATAATTTCAGCTTCTCTACTTTTTTTAATTCCTGCAACCTTAAGCAGAGATGGATTATCGAGCACGTTACGGCAGATAACTATATTTTGTGAAAGTAGGATATTCTTTTCAGATTCGGAAATCAAAGTCAAAGCTGTAATTGGATGGACATTGGATTTCTCTATCATATCTTCGAGATTGTCAGAACCCGGATAACTCCATCCGACAAGCTCCAAACCGGCGCACTGAGCATAATCTATTGCAGTTGTCGTAAACTTAGTATTGGTTATAAGCATCTTTCTATCAATCTTTCTCTGGCTACCTTTTATGTCAATTGCCGAATCTTTTATGTCGTCAAATCGAGCCTTAACGTAGAGAGAGGTTTTTAAGTCGGTCTTAAAGTGATGTTCCGTATGGAACTTGGCTTCTGCCACCACAACCTCCTGATCATTGTAAGCTACCATATCGAGTTCATGTTCAGCGCACTTGCCCTTTATGATTCGCTGAGAGCTTATAGTATAACCTTTTCTCTTATAGAGTTCTCCCAGAAACGCTTCGAACGGATAACCCGAGGGTCCGAGTGCCGCGAGAGCGCGGCGAAGTGAATACTTGGTTGCACTGGATCTCTTTTCTTTTTTTAAAAGATTGAAGGCGTGCCGGTAAATATCCTCGGTCGTCATACCTTGTACGATCTCGTTCTTTATATGCTCTACTATTCTCACAATTTCACCCTCCGGTGCGTCGGCTCTTTGGAGTGATTGTTCCAGCTTGTGAGGATCAAATGGTTCGTCTTCCCCGTTTGCCTTTCGTATGAAAATTTCCTTTTGGGATGTCATTGTGAGTCAAGTATATCAAATAACATTTAACAAGGAAATCTCAAAAATCAAATCTAAATGTATGTCCGAATATACAAATGATGCGAATGATACGAATGGCTACGAATAAGAAGAAGATAAATTTATAATTTTTAAAATAATGCTTAAATTTTTTAATTTCTAAACAAAAACGTTAAAAACTCACAACCGACAACTAACAACCCCACTTCGCCCAGAAGCTTCGCAGGGCAAGCATAAAACATGTAGCATTTAACATGTCTCTCTCGGTCGTCCTCCTTTTGAGGGAGGTGCTGAGTCTGCGAAGCGGAGGGTGTTATCTCTTTCTCCTCCCCTTTCTTTTCTTTCGTTTCCCAGATTTGAGATTTTATTTTTGAGATTTAAGATTTCCTTGTGCTACACGTTACAGGATACACGTTTTGTGCTTTATGTTAAATGTTACACGCTACATGTTTTCCCAACACCTACCCCACCACTCCTCCCCCCACACAAACCTCCCCATCATAAACCACAAGCGATTGCCCCGCGGGCAGTGAAGATTGATTTTCTTTGAAATTTACAACCCAAACATCTCCTTTTTTTGACAAGGTGGCAAGTTGCAAGCCCTGTCTATAACGAATTCTAACGCCGTATTCCTTATTTCCGACTTCAGGCGTTGAAATCCAATTTACATTTTCAAGTTGAGCGGTTTTCTTATCTTCCGCTGTGCCTAAATCTAAATTTTTCTTGGAAACAACCGTAATGGTGTTTTGAGCCATATCTTTCTCTGACACATACAGTGGTTCTCTATCATCCCTTTTTTCATCTATAGTAAAGCCGTGACGTTGTCCTTCGGTAAAAAATACAGCACCTGGATGGGTACCTATTTTCTTACCAGTAGAGTCAAGCACATCTCCCGCAGAGCTTTTGATAAAATGAGACAAAAACTCCTTCATAGGCACCTTACCGATAAAACAAAGTCCCTGACTGTCTTTCTTCTCAGCAGTCGGCAATTTAAAACGTTTCGCCATCTTGCGGACTTCTGCTTTTTCGTATTCTCCAATCGGAAAGATAATATGTGAAAGATCATCCTGAGTAAGAGTCCAAAGAAAGTAGCTTTGGTCTTTACTTGTATCGACTCCGGTTAAAAGCCGGACAGATGAATCTTCTACATTTGAATTTTTAGTATTTGAAGAATTATTTGAAAATTGGTAATTTGAAATTGAAAATTCCCGCTTTCTGACGCGGGCATAATGCCCCGTCGCAATATAATCTGCCCCCTGACCCTGTGCCCATTTCCAAAACGCTCCAAACTTTACAACACGGTTACACATAACATCAGGATTGGGAGTTCTACCTCTCTCATATTCACGAGTCATATAATCAACCACCCCTTTTTTGTATTCTTCCGCAAGGTCAAGGTCGGTAAATTTAATTCCAAGATGAGCGCAAACTCTCATAGCGTCGAGGCGATCTTCAGTGGCACTACATTCAATCCAATCCGGTTGCCAAACCTTAATAAAGACACCGGTTACGTCGTAGCCCTCCTCTTTGAGCAATGCAGCAGAAACGGAGCTGTCCACTCCGCCAGATAGACCGACAAATACTTTTTTATTATTTCCATTTGTCATTTGTCGAAGTATAAGCAATTTACCACGTCGTTGCAAACAGACGATTTGTGTTGCGTGGTGGGGTAGGTGTTAGTTTTTAGTTGATAGTTGTTAGGAAGATAGAGTTGAGGGTAGTCTGACTAACTCCGCTGCGGAGTTAGTCAGACTACCTGGATCCTGAACCTGCATCAAGTTTTCAGTTCTTAATGTTGGCGATTTTTGTATTATTTCCTAACCGCTAACCCCTAAAAACTGACAGCTATCCAAAGCCCTCTAAACCCGCCAGACGGGTGGCGGGTTTCTAAAAGCTAACACCCCACTTCGCTGAAGCTACGCGGGGCAAACCTAACAGCTATTTGACTTAATCGAGGTATTTAACCCGATTACTCTTATGCCCCTCAAAGTCGCGAGCATAGTGCATATTACCTTGTCTGTCGGATAAATAAAATAGATAAGGAGATTCATTAGGTTCAATTGCGGCAATAATAGACGAGAGTCCCGGATTGGTTACAGGACCTTCAGGAAGCCCAACGTAGCGATAAGTATTGTAAGGAGAATCAAATTCTAAATCTTTTAGTGTTACCTCGTAAGTGTTTTTGCCTATAATATAAGGAAATACCGCATCGACTTGGAGAGGCATACCGATATCAATTCGTTTCCACAATATTCCGGCTATGGTTTTTCGAGTCTCATCTGTTCGTGCCTCTTCTTCGAGAAGTGAAGCCATAATCACTATATCATCGAGAGTTCTACCGCTTTCTTCGACTTTACCCAAAAGTCCGGCTACTTTCTTTTCGAAATTGCTACGCATCATATTTACAATCTCGGCAGGCATTGAGTTTACGGGAATCTTGTAAGTGTCAGGGAATAAGTAACCTTCATAGGGTTTGGCGACCGTAACAAAAAGATCTTGATCAAAGTTTTTCAACTTGCCGGACAAAAGATTTGCAATCTCAATCACGCTAAGACCTTCCGGGATGGTAATAAGAGAAGATACTATGCCGTGATCCCCTTTTGCCACGCGTCGTGCCACAGTCAGAACCGATTCTTTATCGGTAAAGTAATAATCACCCGCAACAGCCGCAGTCTCACCACCAAAGAGTATCACCATATTTCTAAACCAAAGCGGAGACAAGATAATTTCCTGCTTCTGAAGCTCTGTCGCTATCTGCTTTAGGGTCGCTCCTTTCTCAATGGTTACAAGAGCAGACTTCGGGAAATCGTTTGGAGCACGAAAAAAAAGTGAATAAAAAATTATAAAACATAAAGCAAGTACTCCACCAAAAAGAGACAGTATAGTCTTTATATTTTGTGGTCTTATACGCCTCCAAAATTTGGAGATGCGATATATTATTGAAGAAAATATCATATAGGAAGGTTTGCTGGTGCCTCAGATTTTTTCGATGCAATACGATCAAACGTAGGTGTTTGCACCACTCCTCCGGGCATATGGTATATGGTGGCAAGCTCTTCAGTAGTAAGGATAAACGGTTTTCCAGGTCTACTCAAGTAGTTTTTAAAGGGTGGCTGAAAATACGACCTCCTTTTATAAGCTTCGAGCATTGTTTTCTCAAGATTATTGCGTCGTTTTCTCTTGAAGTCTTGCCAAGGATAATCAAAATCAGTAAAAGAACCGAGCTTGAATCCATTGAGGCCGACCGAACTGTACTGTCGAAATGAACCAATAAGACCATTTATACTTATAGGTCGAAAAGCTTCATTTTTTGCAATATAAGCACCCCTTATAGCAACCTCAAAGGGATATTTGTCGAGACTTCGTTCAATGGCTTTTATGGCATCCTGCTGTCCGGAAGTCAAATTGGTAAACTTACCTATTATCTTACCTTCAGGGTCTTTGACCTCTTCGATTCCTTCAGATTTTATCTTTTCGATTAAATCAAGTCCTGCTTTTCTCCAATCTTCTTTTCCCAAAATTCTACCGTCCTTAAATTTCTCTTTTTTATGTGCCTGTATAAGTATTTGTATCCAGGCATATTCGCCCTTTTTAAGCGAACCGAGATATTCAATCACAGAAGACATCGGTTCGACCTTATGCTCTTCTTTCGGGTCTTTATCGAGCCCGTAATCAACATAAGTCTTTATCGGATACGGATCAGGCTTTTCAAGCATAAAATACGTAATCCACATAGACCATTTATCAAGGTCGTGATGAACCATAGTGGTGTAATCGGGTACTTCGTGCAACTCGATTGTTGGATATTGAGCATACAATTGAGCTTCGACAAAATCTTTCCACTTTGCATGGGTCCAGATGAAAAATTTTACCTTTCCTTCAAGGGACACGAGCTCAAATGAAAACCAAGGTCGTACTTTTCCATCAAAATAAGTTTCGAGCTCAGTAGCAGCTCCCGTCTGGTAGAGTTGAGAGAAGAATATCTCCATAGCTGCCGGAGATTTATCTATCTCTCTCGGCAATTTAATCTCAAGTATGCTAAAGCCCTGTTTTAAAATATAGTCGGAACGCCTGTATGTCAGCCATAACTGCAAAAATATTACAGACAAAGTAAGTGGCACCCAAACCGGAGCAAAAAACCACAAAACTTCGAAAACGCCGGCATAGATATCGAGCCGAAACGTCTCGTAAAAAGTGGAATACAATTGTCCCATAGGCTTTTATTATAACACTAAAAGTGGGGATTTTTGAAAGCAAAAACGACACAGTCCGACCTTCGGTCGGACTGTGTCGTTTTTAACTTTTTCTATTTCAAAACCATATACCTACCGTCGGAATCTTTTTTAAAAAACTTGTTGTTTTGTAAATTAACGAGAATTGTATTTTCTTTTACGTATCGTTCTTTGAGAACCTTGTCTATTATCTCATCTTTGGTAAGCGGACCGTTTTTAGAGATTACGTTTCTTATAACATCTTTGACTACACCACTCGCATAACCCCATTCAGAAAGTGCGTAAAGTCCCCTTCCAACCAAAACAAAACGAGGGTCTTTTATGAGCTCATTATGTGTAGTGGCGACGTGTGCCTTTCTACCAAAAGTCTTTTCTATTTCCTTTGCAACTTCGCGGAAATGTATAGGTGAACCGTGCCTTCTTATGACAAGAAAGGCGTAATCTCTCATACCTTTTGATCTTACGTTTGGTGAAGTAGCTTTCCCCCATTCACCCAAAGGATTTTTTCCTATACCTTTTGACATATTAAGCCACCTTCTGACAATCTCCTCTTTCTTGTAAGATTCGTCGACTTCTTCGATATGTCCGAGAAAAGCCGCTATTATGTCAAGCTCAGAAATCAAATCATCATCAGTTAGGTTTTTGTAGAGCTTCATCAATGCTTCATGGACCTGCTTGGCGAGCTTTTCATCTATGTGCCAACGATGATGAAAGTGTTCGTCTTCTTTTTCTTTTTTAAATTTATCACCCAAAACAAGCAAAAGGTGGATATGATTTTGCATCCCTTTGTCCTTGGAAAGTGAGGCCAGCAATTCCTCTTCAGCGACAATCCCTCCAAGCTCTTTTATTATCCCATCAAGCTCTTCAAATATTGCAGCTTCCTTCTTAAATTGGTCTGATTTCTTTATACTCGAAAGAGCGTAGTTCTCTATCTGCCTTACTCTTTCGCGTGTAATTCCGTACTTTTTACCTATCTTCTCAAGAGTAGATCTCTCCGAATCTTTATCGAGCCCATACCTGCTCACAAGTACATCCCGAGTTCGTTCGGGTAATACTGATAAAAGCTTTTTAACTATTTGTTTCGGCTTTGATTTCAATTTTTTCATAAATCATTAAAATAAGTTCTATTATTTGTATCACTATATACCACACAAGTCAAGCTCAAGGGCTGCATTACTGACCTCATTGACCCGGATCAATACTTCAAAAATCGGATTTTACATAAAGATGCCGCAAAACACTGTCATAATCTACTGCACAACTATACTTACAAGCTTACCTGGAACATGGAAAGTTTTCACCACCTTTTTACCCTCAATCCATCTCAATACTTCCGGCATCGACATCGCTTTTTCCTCCATTTCTTGCTTTTCGATACTAGGAGAGGCTGTGAAAGTCGCTCTGATTTTACCATTTATCTGGACTGCAATTTTGACCTCATCAAGTAGCAATTTATCGGGATCATAACTCGGCCAAAAACTCTCTGTTATCGATTTACTGTGACCAATCTGATGCCAAAGCTCTTCCGTAATATGTGGTGCAAATGGATTCAAAAGCATTAAGAAAGTTTCAAAATATGACTGAGATATAGATTCTTGTTTTTCCAAAAGATTAAGGCAAGACATAAGCTGGCTAATTGCGGTATTAAATTTCATTGACTCAATATCCTCACCTACTTTCTTTATTGTAATATTCATCATTGTATCGACTTCATTGATTGCTTCCTTGTCATTAGCAGTAACTTTGCCAGCAAATTTCCATACTCTTTCCAAAAATCGACGAGACCCCACCATACTATCTGTATTCCAAGCAATCGCTTGATCGAAAGGTCCCATAAACATCTCGTATACTCGCATAGTATCGGCTCCGAAACGTTTGACTATATCATCGGGATTTATAACATTACCGTAACGCTTACTCATCTTTCTTCCATCCTCTGCCATTATAAGTCCTACATGTTGAAGTCTATCAAATGGCTCGTTGGTACTTACAATACCCAAATCGTACAAAAATTTATGCCAAAAACGTGCATAGATAAGATGTCTGGTCGCATGCTCGGCTCCGCCGACATACAAATCGACCGGTTGCCATTTATCGATTTTTTCTTTGTATTTTGAGATTGGAAACTCGAGATTGTTCGATATCCCCTTCATAATATAAGCAAGGTAGTACCACGAAGACCCTGCCCATTGTGGCATAGTGTTAGTTTCTCTCTTACCTTCCCCGCCACACTCGGGACACGGCACATTGACCCAATCAGATATGTTTGCAAGCGGAGATTCTCCAGTACCAGTCGGCTCATAACTTTCTACATTCGGGAGCTTAACCGGCAAATCATTCTCTGGAACCGGAACTATCATATATTCCTTGCCGTCAATAACTACGAAATCAATGTTTTTTCTTAGTGGTTCTTGCTTCTTGAAATTTGTATCTTCCCAACATTTACGGCAGTAAATCACAGGTATCGGCTCCCCCCAGTATCGCTGACGAGAAAAGACCCAGTCACGGAGTTTGTAGTTTAAAGTCTTATCAGCTAAACCTTTAGTTTTAAGCCACTCTACGATTTTTAATCTCGCCTCTTCAGATTTCAAGCCATCAAATTCACCAGAATTTACCAAAACACCTTCGCCACTAAAGCATTCTTCCAGCTTTTCAACCTTTTCCCATAATTTACCGTCATCGGGTCTTATAGATACTTTAATTGGTATGTTGTAAAGTTTAGCCATATCAAAATCTCTTTCATCGTGTGCATCGGCAAAAATCGCACCGGTTCCATAATGAGCTAACACGAAATCGGATACCCATATAGGTAGTTCTCCGCCATCTGCTGGATTTGTAGCTCTTAATCCTTTGACCTCTATTCCTGTTTTTTTCTTACCCTCGTCTGTACGCTCAATCTCAGTTTTCTTGCTTGCTTCATTTATATAATTTGAGATTTCTTCTCGGTTAGAAATCATCGACAAAAATCTTTTGTCGGATAAAAGAGGGTGCTCCGGTGAGAGAACCACGAAAGCCGCACTAAATATAGTGTCGGCTCTGGTTGTAAAAACCGGTATGTTATAGAGGATAGCGTCAAGTATGGTCGACTCCTCACTCCCCGTAAAGTGACTGCCAGTGGCTTCGACATAGTCTATATCTGTACCCAATCCATTTGCCAATTCTTCGGCTTGTTCCACACTCACGGCAGAATCATTTATATCTTGCAAGATTTTTATAAACCCTACATTTGACTTTATTTTCTCAAAATCAAAATTCCAGTCGAATTTATCCTTAAAATTCCTATCTTTGTCTTTAAAATTTGGTGATACAAAACCTCCAGCCGTTACCAGACCCGCAATTTTCTTATCAAGTTTTTCTATCACCTTTAAAGCCACGACCGAACCGAGGATGTGTCCCACAATAACCGTATTTTCGTCGAAAGTAACATTATCCATCACAACTGAAACCTGCCCATCCTCTGTTGGCTCATTTGTATCTGGCAACACCGGTATCTGGACCTTATGACCAAAGTCTTCGAGAGATTCCTTTAACCATTTGTAAAAGTCGTCCTCCGGTGTGGCGGTAAAACCGTGAAGTATCACAAAATTATACCCAGTCTTTATTGGAAACTTTATGGTTGCACCCTCCGAACGCCCTATCCAGTTTTTCTGTGATTCGATTATAGATTTTGGCCAATTTAAACCTTCGAGATCAGAAATCAATCGGTCGGCATAGTCGGTAATCTTAAGAACCCATTGACGCATCGCTTTTTTCTCTACGGGAGTGCCACATCTCTCACACTTACCGTCTTCCACATCTTCATTTGCAAGCCCAGTCTTACACGATGGACACCAGTTTATCGGCTCGTCTGACTGATAAGCGAGTCCTTTTTTAAGCATTTGCAAGAATATCCACTGAGTCCATTTATAATACTCAGGATCAGTCGTATCTACCTCCCTATCCCAATCATAATTGAAGCCGAGTATAGAAAGCTGTTCTTTGTAACGAGCAATATTTTTTTCAACCGCCGTTTTGGGATGGACTTTGTTTTTAATGGCGTAATTTTCGGCAGGTAAGCCGAAAGCGTCAAAGCCCATTGGGTGCAATATATAATAACCCTGCATCGCTTTCATTCGAGAATATACATCGGTCGCTATATAACCTTTTGGATGTCCCACGTGCAACCCTTCCCCTGATGGATAAGGGAACATATCGAGTACATAGCACTTTTTGTTTGTACTGTTTTCTTTAGTAGCAAAAAGACCTTCCTCTTCCCATTTCTTCTGCCATTTTGCCTCAATTTTTAAGTGATCGTACTCTGTCATACGACAAATAATACAATATTTAGCTACTATCCGCAAAAAAAATTGATGCCAATCTACAAATTAAATTCTAATCTACCAAAAACTATGTAGCATTTAACATGTAACTTGTAACAGGAGGGAATAATTTACAATTTTCAAATAATTTTCTAATTTCTTAATTTCCAAACCAAAAGAACATTACCCAATCAACGAATGAAATTCCAATCTGCTAATGTCTGCTAATCCTCAAAATATGGATTCTGTTTTCCTTTTCGTATTTTCGTATCATCATTGGTATTTCGTATTTCACTTTTTCTTCCTAACAGCTATCACCTAAAAGCTAACATCTATTCTTTATGCTACACGTTACACGACTCATCCTAACAGCTATTCAGAAGGATTTAAATCCTCCGTCCTCTCCGAATCAGACACCTCCTTTAAGAAAGGAGGAATAAGAGGTGTGAGAAGTTACAGTATTTCGTATTTCACTTTTTCTTCCTAACAGCTAAAAGCTATCCAGTGATTTTCCCCGGCAGTCTGACTACCTCCGCCGCGGAGGTAGTCAGACTGCTTCAACTTCTCCTTTTTCTTTTCTTTCTCTCAACTTTCCACACCGTAGAGTCGCTTCCGCTCCCACGGGGTAAACTTTCTAACTTTTAACTTTCCAACTACTCAATTCTTTCTAAAAGCCCTCCACTTTATGATCTGACAGAAAACAACTTTCTCATCGCTTCTGCTATCGGAGAGAGTTCGATCATTTCTTCGTCCTTGCTTTGGTCGGCTATATACTTTGCTGTTGATTTTACTCTGTAGAGTGACCTTACCGGAAAATTCGTATCAATCTCCCCTTTTGGCTTATCCGTCAGTATGACTTCCCGCTTTGAATGTTCAATTTTTTCATTTCCATCAGGGAAAACAACAGCCCAAGCATCGTCCCAATAGGCGTCGATTTCTCCTCCGGCATCCTTAGCTATCTTTTTATAATAATCTTGCATTCTACCGGCGATTTCTGTCTTTGAGAGGAGTTTCTCTTCGTCTTCTGGCACAGCGTTTCTACGCACCGTAACAGGGTTTGAGGGTTCTCCGTGTATAAAAAAGCCCGTATCACCTGCGAGAATCGGCATATTCACTTCACCCTTATAAGCAAGAGCTTTCTTAAGTGCGTTTTCTTCGAGATTTCCGTCTTCCAAAGTTTCCTTTGCGTCAATATTCAAATCGTTTGGAGTGAGTATTTTTATCGGAATTGAAAAGTACTCAAGTATCGACTCGAGTCTTTTTTTCTTGCCTTCGTTATTGCTTGCAAATAGGACTTCAATCATTGTACTTGCACTATAACATACTTTTTTGAGAAACTGATCTTATGTCTCGCATCCTAAGAAAATGGCAAAATTTCCAGGCAAAAAGCGAGATTGAAGTCGAAATGAACCGAGGTTCATAGAGACTGAAACGAAGGTTTTTGACGGAAATTTTGCCATTTTAACGGATGAGCATTGTTTTTAACGATATTTTGCGCCGAGACTTTAGACAGTTTCTGAGACAAAATAAATGTCGGTTGTTCCGTAGAACAACCGACAGATGTGGCTTATAAAAGCTAATACAAAACTTTATAAACTATGTATAGGGAAATGCCTATCCAAAACATAATCGATATAGCTCTTACGGGCAACATCCATTTATAAGTTTTGGTAGACCTTGTTCCCGAGTTTAAAGAATCCGAGGTTTTCATCTTCACCAAGGATAGCACAGATTTAGAGAAATCAATATTATTTTAGTCGAAATCGAGAGCTTCTATTCTTTTCTCAAATGTCTTAGAGAGTACTGCCAATCCCCATCAACCTTTTTGCCCGGGTTGAATATGTTGTCGGGATCAAAAATATCTTTTACTTGCTTAAAAAGTTTTATAATCTCCTCGCTATACATCATATCGAGAAAAGGAGTTCGTACGAGACCGTCATTATGCTCACCACTTATAGAGCCGTCATACTCCTTTACTAAGGTATAAATTTCTTTTATCGAGTTGGTTATGATATCGGGCATTTCAGGGTCGGAGAGGTCAATAAGAGGTATGATATGAAAATTGCCATCCCCGGGATGACCGGCAATGGTATAAATCAATTTGCTCCCGTATTTTTCAAGCACCGCGTTTACCTTCGGGAGAAATTCAGGCATATATTCTGGACGCACAATAATATCATCGACAAAAGCAGCAGCATATTTTCCCTTCACCTTACTATGAAGAAGGGCGAAGCTTTGCCTTCGTATAGTCCAATACTTTTCCTCTTCTTTTTTACTTTTTATAAGCCTTACTTCCACCGGAAATTGCTTGAGAGTTTCTTCGATCGAATTCATTGAATTCTTTAGGTCTTCCTTGTCATCGGAGCTAAGCTCGACGAGCATAACCATTTTTGGGAACCCTCCACGCAAGATCATCATAAGTTCGGGGATAAATTTAAGCCCCAAAGTTATAATATTACCCTTCATCATTTTTATAAGTGACGGTAAAAATTTCATCGCAAGCCCCAAAGTCCTATCATCGTACGACTCTATACTTTGGGGTTTAAAAGGCAAAAGTGATTTTACGATAGCTGGTACGGAATTTAAATCTTTGGCAAAGACGACCACAAGTCGGGAATACTTTTTCTTTGGTACGAGAGAGAGTGTCGCCTCGGTTATTATTCCAAGTGTCCCTTGAGAACCAACAAAAAGTTTCTGCGGATTAAAAATCTCTCTATCCCAAATATCCCAAAGAGCATAACCTGCTGAATTTTTTGAGACATTAGGTTTGGCATTTTTTACAGTATCGTAATTTTTTTCCAATAAGTCTTTTAGTTTTCTGTAAGCATTTCCAAGAAAACCACCTCCCTCTATTGTATTTTGAAGCTCGTCTCGAGATATAGGTTTTACCGTGTGCTCCTTGCCATCCGCTAAGACAATCTTAATTTCTTTCACATAATCGGCAGTTTTTCCGTAAATGAGTGTTTTCTCGCCACCCGAATTATTGGATACCATCCCGCCAATCGCACAATAGTCTTTAGACGCCGGATATGGTGGAAATAAGAGATTCCTTTGGTCGAGCTTTTTCTCTAAGTCTCTATAAAAGACTCCTGGCTCTAACGTAACGAAATCATTTGTAATCTCTTTTATCCGATTTAGATGCTCGGTACAAGAAAGAATAAGAGACTCCGAAAGTGGTCCGCCACTCATATCCGAACCAGCAGATCGGGCTGTAATCGACATCTCGGTTGCTCCGCGTTTTTTATTTTCATCAACAAATCGAACAGATGCCTCCACATCCCGAGCTATCTTTGGAAACACGACTGCCGACGGTCTCACTTCAAATATGGAAGCATCAAGACCAAATTTTGTGAGAGTATCTTCATCAGTTTTAACCTCGCCTTCAACCAAACGCTTCAGTCCTTCAAAAGAATTTTTATTTTCCATTATGATTAGATTCTATCACGACAAAAGTCAGATAATGGTGGACAACCGAGAACATAGAACATGTAACGTGTAGCACGGAACACGATAGGAGAATTTTTAATTTCCAATTTCGGGCTAAAGAAACTTTTCGGGGGCTAAATATGCTAAAGTACCGCTATGTGTAGCGGTACTTTTAATATTATGAATTAAGATGAATCAAGAACCCTGGGCTTACGCCACAGGGTATGAAGACAGACGCTACGCGTCTGTCAGTCAAAGAGCGTAGCTCTTTGACCCGCATCCAGT
>PCWC01000090.1 GCA_002787175.1 Parcubacteria group bacterium CG11_big_fil_rev_8_21_14_0_20_39_22
TGGATTTGGCAAAACCGAGACTGAATTTCCCGCCCGCAGAAAGGGGTCTGGGGAATGAATGTGGGCGGGTTTCGGACTGGGGGTTTTCGGAAAATTCGCCGATACAAAAAAATCCTTCATATTGATTTGTTTTAAATTTTGGTGTAACATCATAATAGTAATAGATAAATGGACACTCTACTATAATGGTATTACTTTAATGATAATATGTCAAACAACCAAAATTTAGCAAACAACATAAAGAAATTGCGTGAAGCTAAAGGGCTTTCGCAAGAGAAGTTAGCGAGATTGGCGGATGTCGCCAATAACACGCTTATTAAAATGGAATCGGGGGAAAACAAGAATCCTACGCTTGAAACCTTGCGAAAGGTCGCTAAGGCGTTTGGTGTTTCCGTTGATGAGTTAATCAATTAGCTTATGAAATTCAATACTGCAATAATAATTTCACTCATAACCCTACTGCTTGGATTTTTCTTTGAGCAATCATATTTGTGGATTCCTCTATCAGTTTTAGGAGCGGGGATTGTTGATTTGTTTACTAGGCAGTGGGTTATGTCTGATAGAGTTGGGCAAATGCAGAAATTAAGTATGACATTGAAATCAATGTTTGCCCTGGTTGGTTTTTACGCAATGATTGGACAAGTAGTTTGTGTCGGATTAATAATTTGGTGGTTTATTTTTTAGCTTATGACAATAGGAATTATTATCACAATAGCAATACTTGGCACTTTACATTATGTCGTTATTTTAAGAAACGGGAATTTAAAGTTTTGGAAAAAAGCATCAAAAAACCCTGATTTTGTTTACGAACAATTTTTGAGTGATAATGCATGGGTGATTGGTGATGGTAATGGAAATATAGATAAAACCGGACTAGACGGCCCCTTTCTTCTCTATGTTCCAAAAATTGGAAAGACGGTAAAGTTCTACGGCAGAGTCGGGGTATATGAAGAAAGCCAAAACAGGATAGAAAAAGAATTATCGAAATAACTTATGGAATCAATGAAAGAAAAATTTGATAAAAAATTTCCGGAAGCAAAAATGCTTCGGGAAATGGAGTTGAAACGCACATCGCACAGTCTCTACAATCAATCGTCTTTTGGAAAAGCAACCTCCGTGGTTTATCTTATTGTTGCTATAGCAAGCATTTTTGTGTATTGGAAATTTTTTGAGGCAAACATTTTTCTTTCAATTCTCTACGGATTGATTACTTGGTTTGTCGTCACATATATTTTTGACAAAATCTTTATTAAACTTTTCGGCGTAGAAAAAGTTGTAAGAAAAGCTAGTGACGAGGAAATTGAAAATGCCGGAAAACAGCTTGAGGAAAAACTAAAAGATAAAGGTAAATCAATGGACGATTTTCTAAAGTAAAAATTATGGTAGAAAATTATACATTCAAAGATTATTTAGGTCGCAATTGGTGGTTTTTACTTTTGGCATTCGCAAAGCTTTTTAATCAATCGGAAAGAGAAAGTGCTTTCGGCTCGTTATTTCTTGATACACTTTTCTTCGGCGGGATAATTTTAGTAATAATGTTTGCTTATTGGTTTATAAGATACGGCCGAAAGCAAAATAAGAACGTATAAATTTATGGGGTTTTTTGGAAAAGATAAAATTACCAAAGATGAGTTGATAGATAATGTGGCAGACATGGTTTTTAATTCTACATCAGCAGAATCTCTCAAGCCGTATTCTGATATGTTGAAAAACATGAAAGAGACCCCTGAAATTAACGAGAGGCAACAGAGAGAAATCTTGGTTTTGGAAATGTTAGCAATAACGCGCACAGTATCTAAGCTCGGAGATAAAATTTCAAACCCAAAGGAGTTTTTAGACAAGTTTCATGAAAAAATTTATTCTCGAATTTCTGATGATGAGAAAAAACAAGTAGAATTTGAGGAAATGGTTCAAAATCGCTATCAGACCTATTATCAAATTTTAGCTTCTAAGGAAGAGAATATGATGTTTTTCTTTGGTAAGCAATTTACTGATTATTTTCTTGATAAAGATGTAAAACATCAAGGATTGGTCATGTTTGTATCTGTTGCACAGATATTTGCCCTTCATATTGAGAATTTTGAAAAAATGATTCGTGAGATTTTTTCAAAATTTGACGTGGTATAATAAACACTATGAACGATAATCTTACAAAAGAGGAACAGCAACATTTGAAAAATTGGGTGGCTCAAATGGAAGCTAGCGAAATGGGACAAGTCCAAGACTTGATTCATAACTGCAACATTACCTTTCAGTTTGCGAAGACACACAGCGTTTATGTGAAAGATTGGGAAAAAATGAAAAACCAAATGGAAGATAACTTGAGCCGTGGTATTCTCCCGCCTGGTGTGGGAGCAAATTTATTTCGGGCAATTATTGATGGCTCTGACGAAGTAATGCAGAAAAAATTGAAAAAAGTCCAAGATGCTTTCCAGCGAAAATTTGGAGAATCAATTTTTAATTACCTCGGACCGGACGGGAAGACGAGAAAACTCTTTGGAATTTTTGGATAGTATAGATTTTTAAAGATGAATAAAATAATAGTTAGATTTAATGTATTTGGTCCCTACATTGAAAAGAAGGACATACCAAAGATTATTGACTCAAAATTCGCTGATGCTATTTTCCAGCACCAAAGAGAATTGTTCAATCAGTTTTTTGAACTTCCTTTTAGTGCATTATCAAAAGAAATTTTGGAAAGATATGCAGAAGCAACGACAGAGGAATCACATACTGCGATTGTTCCGCACACCAAAGAAATTTCCGAAAGATTGCTAAAACCTTTGCATAGCGCAAAGAAGTGTTATTGTCTTGGCGATTATGCGGCAACTATTGCACTGTGCGGAATGGTCGGAGAAATGCTTGCAATACTTTTGTGGAAAATCAATGACGTGAGATTGAAAGGCAATTCTATTACCGAACAAGATGAAATCGGAATTTTTGGTAGCTCGTTTGAAAATCTTGGACAAGATAAGCGGCTAAAGGTTCTCAAGACATTTGGTCATATTACTGAAACCCAACTTAATAATTTTGATACTATAAGGCGAAGCAGGAAACCATATTTGCATTTATGGACTACGGATTTAAAAAACGAACAAGCTGACGCCTTAGACGTTTTCAAAAAGTCGTTTCAGTTATTTAAGGAGATTACTGGTATTGGATTAGCAGACGCTCAAACGGTAAAAATCAATCCATTATTGATGAAACTTTTTGAAAACTTAGAGACAACGGATTAAAAGGTAGCGACAAATTTTCCGAAAACCCCCAGTCCGAAACCCGCCCACATTCATTCCCCAGACCCCTTTCTGCGGGCGGGAAATTCAGTCTCGGTTTTGCCAA
>PCWC01000087.1 GCA_002787175.1 Parcubacteria group bacterium CG11_big_fil_rev_8_21_14_0_20_39_22
CACCGCTTGAGGTATTAACTGGGTCCGAGTATTATATGAAGAGATTACAAGTAGAGTGCAAAAGAGGGTGGACTTATTCATGAAATTGCAAAAAATCCGCAAGATGGTAATGTATTATTTGGAGGTAAACAATGAGGATTAACTTTCAAAAAATGAGGTATCTTAGAAGAATGCGCATATCTTTGGGAGCAACAGAAGAAAACTTCCAAGAAATCAAGACGGAATCAATTCTAATGAAACCGTCTAAGAAAAAGATAACTCTTATAAAAAAATAAGAGAATAGCGAAAAGAGGGACCAAAATGTTGCACCCTCTTTTTTTTATGTTTATCCAGCGAGGTGCTTTTAATCTAAGACAAACTCTTCTCCATCACTTGGATGTATAGCGTCGATATCGAGATAATCTTTTATTCTCTGGACCAAGAAAAGGGATGATTTTGGTTCGCCCAAGACGACGAAAACTTTTTTAAAAGGAGTCGGAACCGATTCAATAAGCGAAAGTATAGAACTACCATCTTTATGAGAAGAATAGCCAGTAATCGTCTCTATCGAAGCCCGAACATCGACCTTCTCATCATCTATTACAACTGGAGACGTCCCCTCTTGTATCTTACGTCCAAGCGAACCAGCAGCTTGGTAACCAACAAATAAAATCGTGTTATTTTTGTCATTTAGATAACGCTTTTCGTGTCCTACTATCCTACCACCAGATGACATACCTGAACCGGCTATAATAATTTTAGGAGAAGGGACCTTTTCGATATCTTTTGAGTCTTTTATATGAGGAGTCACGGAGAAACCAGGAAACTCAAATATTCTGTCTCCACTTTTTATATCATCTCGAACTACAGCTTTAAAATGATGGTCCATCTTCCTGTAGATATCCGTTACAGCTATGGCAAGAGGAGAATCGAGAAATACCGAGACTTCACCTTTTATAACCTTGTTTTCGATAAGTTCGTTGAGTTCATACAAAAGTACCTGTGTTTTCTCTATCGAAAATGCAGGTATAAGAAGCGTACCTTTCTTTTTTACAACTTTATTTACAATATCGGCAAGCTTTTGTTTGCGCAGAGACTTCTCTTCATGATCACGGTCACCATAGACACTTTCAACAACCAAGTAATCAGAATTTGGAAACGAGTCGGTATCAGGTAAAAGAGGTGAAGGAGAATTACCAAGGTCTCCCGAAAAAATAACACTGCGTTTCTCCCCATTTACGCCCGGAAATTCTATCTTATACATCGAAGAGCCGAGAATATGTCCGGCATTGAAGGCAGTCACACGTATCGAATCACTTATATCATACGGCTCGTAATACCCTACTGTCTTCCATATAGAAAGAGCTCTTTCAACGTCTTCTTTATCATATAGAAAATCTTCCCCCTTTTCCCTCTCATAACTCATTATTTTAATAGCATCATCAAACATAAGCGATGTAATTTGCTTTGTCGCCTCCGTACTTACAATCTCACCTTTAAATCCTTCCTTAACCAATTTTGGTATCCTACCTATATGGTCGAGATGAGCATGCGTAACGAGAAGGGTTTTCACCAGTTTAGGGTCATAATCGAAAGGCTTTTTGTTTTTGTCTTCAGCAAATTTTTCCCCCTGAAGCAACCCGCAATCAACTAATATCTTCACTTCCCCCACGGTGAGCATAAAATTTGCCGAGGTTACGGTATCTGCACCGCTATAGAATGTAATACTTGGTTTATCCATTTTTAGATTCTTCAAAAGATTTCAGTGGAGCTCCCTTACCGTAGGCACGCAAAACAATTACTGCTGTCGCCAAAGAACCCAATACATCAAACACCATATCTTTAACAACATCGAATCTGTAAGTGCCGACCATAACGAAGGTTTGGTTCGTGACGTATTCATATATTTCCCAAACAGCACCTATAAAAATAGCCCCAAAAATCGACGAAAGGAATATTGCCGTTTTAGGTAAAGGTAGCTGATAATTTTTCTCCTTGATTAGCAAAAATATACCTACAAGACCGGCAAAAGCTCCGCCAAGGAAATGCATCGGTATATCAAACCACCAATATTCCCAATACAAGAAAAAAACTACGGCATTTAAATGCAAAAACCCTATTAATAAAAATAGTGACAGCCCGTAGAAAATAATTTTATTGTAATTCATATAAATTAGTACTGACGATATTATATCACAACAGAACCTCCCAAATAGGAAATCTCCGCCAAAGGCGGAGATTTCCATTAGGATTACTGAGAATATATACCCTAAGCGAACTTAGGTGGGTGACCGCAGCTTGCATAAGTCAGTATCTTGTCTATCCCTTAGAAATTCTAAAGAATTTTGACAAGACTCATCGTCACGCAGCGATTTAAGTCTCCCTTTTAAAGTGGTATAGAGTTTTATATCCCACTAATCCCACTTTTAATAATACACCTGTAAAATTTTAATTTCAACAAACAAATTATTTGTTTCGATACTTCAAATAAGAGTGTGGTTTAGGGCTTTTTTGTTTTTTTCCACAGATTATTCCCAAATGCCGTCTATATTTACATCGTACATTATCGCCTCTTGGACAAGACGATAATTTAAAACTTCCTTTTCATCAAACCAGTGAGCTATCTCAGCATTTGCCTCTTCTATAGAACCTGAAGCGTGTATAAGGTTTCGTACTGCACGTCCATCTGTGTCCGCCATTTGATACGAATCAAGAACAAAATCCCCTCTTATAGTACCGACATCTGAAGAACGAGGCTCTGTACCCCCTGTAACTTTTCTTATAATTTCAACAGCGTGAGCACCTTGCCAAACCATAGCGATCACCGGTCCGCTGGTAAAGTATTTCTTAAGACCATCTATAACCCTATCTCCTACTTCTATCGGATCACGTGATGGAGGCTCTTGCCCCTTCTTTTCATAACTTGCAATCGCTTTTTCGCCTACCAACCTCTTCCAGTTTGGATCAAGAGAATAATGCTTTTCAACATGCTCGGCAGTTGGGACCGCCATTTTAAGACCGACAAGCTTAAGACCCATCCTCTCATAACGACCGATTATCTCCCCCACGAGAGTACGCTGTATTCCATCTGGCTTTATTATCACCAGAGTCTTTTCAGTTTTTGGATGTTTATCATTCATATTTTTCTATTACTACTTTCTAATTGATACAATACAACAAGACTACTATAAAAAGTGATTTTCCTCAAATTTAATTGTGAGGATTTGCGTCCTTACCTCACCAGACGACATACCAGAAGACAGACGAAAGGCTTGAGGAAAGCACAGAAGGCGGAAAGGATGGAATCTTTA
>PCWC01000042.1 GCA_002787175.1 Parcubacteria group bacterium CG11_big_fil_rev_8_21_14_0_20_39_22
CTCAAAAGAAATACGGAACCACAGAATTTTAGTCAAAATTCGCCAAAAATTCAGAAATATTTGGGTATCATTTATTTATTATCTATTACGGAGTTAGTGTTGTAACCGATCTCATCACTTAATACTCCATCTTATCGTTCGTATTCAGTATTCCCCTCTTTTCTCTTTTTTCCTAACAGCCCGCCTGCTCTTGACCATCGGGTCTAACACCTAAAACCTAACACCTATTCCGCTTCCATTCTACCACTGAATTTGGTATAATTATCTTGCTAAAAAGGAGGCAATTCTGAGTATTTGATAAATTTGCAAATATAGATTCTATGGCTAAAAATAAAGATAAAAAGGATACAAAAAGTGCAAACGGGCATCACTACAGTGCTCAGGATATTCAAGTCCTTGAGGGGCTTGAGCCTGTGCGAAAGCGTCCGGGTATGTATATCGGTACAACTGGTCCTGACGGGCTCCATCATCTCATAACTGAAATTTTCGATAACTCACGCGATGAAGCTATGGGTGGTTTCGCCGATGATGTTGAAATAGTCCTACTTCCCGGAAACGAAGTCAGGGTTACCGATAACGGTCGAGGTATACCGGTAGATAAACATAAACAAACAGGATCCTCGGCACTTGAGACTATTATGACGACTTTGCACGCCGGTGGTAAATTTGGTGGCGAGGGGTACAAAGTGTCAGGAGGTCTCCATGGTGTTGGTGCATCGGTTGTAAATGCTCTCTCTTCATCTATGAAAGTCACGGTCCATCGTGACGGTTCTTTCTATACTCAAGAATACGCTATGGGAAAAAAGAAATCGGCAGTCAAAAAAGTTGGAGCGTCTAAGCTTCATGGGACAATAGTCCGTTTTGTACCCGATCCAGAAATATTTGAGAAGGGGGAAAATAAAATAGATTTTTCATTCGATCGTGTGGTAAACCATATGCGTGAGCAAGCATATCTTGTAAAAGGTTTGCGAATATCGGTAATCGACGCACGTGAAGTCAATCAAAAAATGGACACCGACAAGGTCTACTACTTCAGAGAGCTTGGCATAGACGCTCCATCGAGAACTTTCTATTTTGAAGGGGGACTCAAATCGCTTATAAAATTCTACAATCAAAATTTCAAGCCGGTAAATAAAAAAGTTTTCTACGTAGACAAGCCAGCGGAAGGAGTCGAATCGGTTGAGGTATCACTTCAATACGTCGATGATATTTCTTCTCGACTTTTTGCATTTGCCAACAACATAAGGACTCCTGAAGGAGGAACGCACGTTACGGGATTCAAGACTGCTCTTACCCGTACATTAAACAGCTATGCTCGCAAGAACAATATGGTTAGAGATAGCGAAGAGAATTTTACCGGTGACGATGTTCTTGAAGGTCTTACTGCTGTGGTCTCGGTAAAATTGAGAGAAATTCAATTTGAAGGACAAACAAAAGCAAAACTCGGTAGCGTCGAGGCTCAAGGTGCGGTTGCAACTATTTTCAGTGAGGCTTTTTCTGAATTTTTGGAAGAAAATCCCGACGAGGGCAAAGCAATGGTTCAGAAATCTATGTTGGCTCTAAAGGCTCGAAAAGCTGCTAAAGCCGCAAAAGACAGCGTGCTTAGAAAAGGTGCACTTGAAGGTATGACCTTGCCCGGAAAACTTGCTGATTGTGAGACTAAAACAGCCGAAGATGCCGAACTTTTCATTGTGGAGGGTGATAGTGCCGGTGGCTCAGGAAAAATGGGACGAGACCGAAAAACACAAGCTGTCTTGCCACTCAAGGGTAAAATTTTAAATGTCGAAAGGGCTCGACTCGATCGTATATTGGGCTTTGCGGAAATTAAGGCGCTTGTTATAGCTCTTGGTGCCGCCATAGGTGATACATTTGATATTTCCAAATTAAGGTACCATAAGATAATTATCGCAACAGATGCCGATACTGACGGAGGACATATCAGGACTCTGCTCCTCACTCTTTTCTATAGATATTTTAGACCTCTTGTTGATGGTGGTTATATATACATCGCTCAGCCACCTCTTTATAAAATCAAAAAGGGTAAAGAATCTTTCTATTTCTACACCGAATCAGAAAAAAATGAATTCTACAAGAAAGAGGGTGTTTCTATTGGTGGCGACGAAGATGAAACAGATACAAGCGAATCTTCTGGTGAAGAAAGTGAAAGCGAGAATGAAGAAGGAGAAGAAGATAATGCTGATTCAAAATCTGGCAAAAAGTCGCCCAAACTCTTATCTCAAAGATACAAAGGTCTTGGTGAGATGAACCCGGAGGAATTATGGGAGACAACAATGGATCCAGAAAAACGAGTCTTAAAACAGATAAAGGTAGAAGATGCCGCTATGGCAGATAAGATATTCGATGTTCTTATGGGTACAGATGTCCCGGCTCGAAAAAGCTTCATCCAATCCAATGCTGCAAAAGCAACTTTGGATATATAAACCAAAAAACACCTGTTTTAACATATGTTAAAAAAGGTGTTTTTATAAAGACGTTAGTCTTCCTCTCTATTCTCTTCCTAACAACTAACAACTAAAACCTATTTAGAGGGAGGTGTCGCTTTCCGAAGCGACGGAGGGTGTTTTCCTCTCCTTGGACAGATGGGCACCATCACTCCCATTATTGGGAGTGATGGTGCCCATCTGTCCGTCCTCTTTCCGTTCTCGGTCTTCCGGTCTACGTTTTCCGAAGAACATCCCTAGCACTTTCGGAAAGTGCTGGCGGCTCCCCTCGTAGGGGAGATACAGGGTTTCCCTCTTGTACTTGCCGGACAATTTTATATAATGTAAATACACTCAAGCCAAAATTCATTTTATGAAAAAACACAATTCTGGCTTTACCCTCATCGAACTCCTCGTTGTCATCGCCATTATCGGGATGCTCTCGTCTGTCGTGCTGGCGTCTCTCAATAGTGCGAGGGCAAAGGCGAGAGATGCGAGGAGGATGGCAGATATAAATCAGATCTTTACTGCACTTCAGCTAAATTATGATAAGCACGGAGCGTACACTCAGCCTGAAAATTGTGGCAGTGATACAAGTACAAGTGCTTGTGGCGGTTCAGGTGGAGGATGGGGATCAATTAGTGATCTAAACGATTTAGTGTCAGATGGTTTTTTACCCAGTTTACCTTTGGATCCCATAAACAATTCAGGCATAAGGTACATAAACGTACTCCTAAAACACACAATCTAACTTGCGGTTGAGCCATACTTTGGGTATTTTTTAAACACCATGATTAAAAA
>PCWC01000102.1 GCA_002787175.1 Parcubacteria group bacterium CG11_big_fil_rev_8_21_14_0_20_39_22
ACTTCCTTTTTTGTTTCCATTTTCATATGGAAATACGGTACCTTAATTACTAGATATCCAGTAGAAGTTGGGTATCATTTATTATTAGCTGGAACGTTGGTTGACATAAAACAAAAAAGGTTTAACATAGTCCGAAGAGGTGTGTATTTGACGTATCTAAAGTACACAAGAAAAAATACAAACCAAAAAATAGATCCAAGTTATGGCTAAAAAGACATACTACCCTTGCAACAAAAGACCAACAAGGGAGAAGATGCATCTCAAACAGGGAAAGACAAGCAATCCGGCACCCAAACTGGACAGGACTCTTTTCAATCCCGCGCCTGGAAACTTCAACCCTCCGGGATACGTACAGATAATATAAACTTTTTTTTCCAACCGTGCGACGCAAGTCGCACGGTATTCTTTTATAAGCGACGTAGAGCGAATGAAGTGGGGGAAATTCTGATTTCTCACATTTCTGAGCCGAGGAGCGACTCCTTTTCAAGGAGTCTTCATAGACAACTATAAAAATAGAAGTCCTCTTGTGGTGCGACCTAATTTTCTTAGACGTATTCGTCTTTAGAAAATGGAAGTACTTTTGTGGTGCTCTTATACCATCTCTAAAAATTCTTTTTCTTCAAGTATTGAGACACCTAATTCTTTCGCTTTTTCGTACTTACTTCCTGGCTCATTGCCCGCAACGACATAATCAGTTTTTGCAGATACTGAATTGGAGACCTTACCCCCCTTTTCTTTTATTTTAATTGCAGCTTCGTCGCGAGAAAGTTTCTCAAGCGAACCCGTAAGTACAAAAGTTTTTCCAGAGAGTGGCAGATTTTGTGACTTTCTCTTTACAACCTCATCAATATTTACATAGTTTAATAGTCTACCTACAAGCTTATTATTATCTCCATCAGAAAACCAGTCTGATATAGACTTTGCAACAACAGGACCGGTGCCAGAAATATCCTCAAGCTCTTCGACTGATGTTTGTTGCAGTTTTTCGATAGAACCAAAATTTTCAGCCAAATCCTCAGCAGTTTCTTCACCAACGTGAGGAATCGAAAGAGATACGATAAATCGAGGTAGTGTAGTATTTTTTGCTTTTTCTATGGAATCCAAGAGGTTATCTGCCGATTTTTCTGCAAATCGAGGTAGGTTCATCAAATCCCCCTTTTTAAGAGTAAAAATATCGTCAAAGTGGGTTATGAGTCCTGCGTCCAACAATGCATCAACATTTTTGGGACCCATATGTTCGATGTCAAAACCCTTCTTGGATACAAAGTGATAAAATTTCCTTTTTTGTTGGGCAAAAGAATTTTTGTCAACACATCTCCAAGCCGCCTGCCCAGGGATCCTCTCTATCGACCCGTTACCACCACATTCAGATATTTTTTTGGGCCAGACAAAGGGTTTTTCTTTTCCGGTACGCATTTCCTCGACGACTTTCACTATATCGGGGATAACATCTCCAGCCTTCTGTATTATTACGGTATCACCAACACGAACATCAAGTCGCTTAATTTCGTCTTCATTATGAAGAGTCGCACGAGATACTATTGAACCAGCGACTGATACCGGACTCAAAACCGCAACCGGAGTAATAACTCCAGTACGACCAACCTGAAAAACTATATCCTCGATCACCGTTGTAACCTGTTCTGCCGGAAACTTGATTGCTATGCCAAAACGAGGAGCTTTACCGGTATAGCCGAGAGATTCTTGCAAATCTTTTTCATTGACTTTTACCACGACCCCATCAATCAGATAATCTTTCTTACCTGCCAGTTTATGAGCTTCTTTGGAATATTCAATAATCTCTTCTATGGAATCAAATTTTTTAAAATGTTCATTTACCTTAAAACCAAGCTCTTCCAAAAATTTAAGTTCCGCGTATTGAGTTGTCGTCTTACTTCTATCAGCTTCAAAAAGAGCTATATCGTAAATAAATGTATCGAGTTCCCTTTGAGCAGCGATTTTAGGATCAAGTTGTCGAATCGAACCGGCAGCAGCATTTCTCGGATTTGCAAAAAGAGCTTGTCCTTTACTTTGTCTAACTTTGTTTAATTTTTCCAATCCACTTTTACTCATCCAAACTTCCCCCTCGACTATTATATCAACAGGCCAGTTTAAGATGACTGGCACAGACCCTATGGTTCTTACATTATGAGTTACGTCCTCACCCACTTGACCGTCACCACGTGTCGCCGCTCTTAGTAACTTACCCTCTTTGTACTCAATCACAACCTTGAGTCCGTCAATTTTAAGTTCAGCAACATAAGTCGGCTTCTTATTTATACCCTTCCCTGATAAAAATCGCTTTATCCGAGAATCAAAATCTCTTATATCTTCATCCGTAAAAGCATCATTGAAAGACCACTGATCTACTTTGTGCTTTACTTTTTCAAATTTTGGAAGAGGCTCGCCCGCCACACGTTGCGATGGAGAATCGGGAGTTATAAGTTCTGGGTACTCTCTCTCGATTTCCGAAAGTTCCCTCTTCAATGAATCAAGAGCTTGAGGCGATATTTCTTCTACATCTTTGACATGATACAAATAGCGATGCTTTTCTATCGCTTTTTTAAGTTGGTTTAGTCGTTCTTTTACCTTCTGCGGGACTGTTAAATCTTTGATCATTAGAAGTATTTATACCATAAAACATGTAACTTGTAGCATGGAACATGTAACACGAAAAGAGAATACGAATAAGAAAATAAAACTTATTCGTCCTATCCCTGCAGTTAAGCTCTCAGGGTATCCTGAGAATGAAGTGCCAATCTACTAATCCGCCGCGGCGGACTAACCCTCAAAATACGGACTCTGTTTTCCTTTTCGTATTTTCGTATCCCACTCTTTCCTTCTTATTATTTAAAATTTTATTAGGTGAATTGGGAATTAGATGAATTAGGTGAATTTTATCCCCCCTCTCCTCGCATTACATGTTATAAGCTACACGTTACACGACTCATCCTAACAGCTACCTCAGTAGTTTGCCATAATTCCACGTTCGAATTTATCCCCGGCTGTACCACAATTGTTGCGACCTCGAGATTCCAACACAGTTTCAACTTGATTTCCGTTTTGTTCTTTGGTGACCTCCACTACCGCACACCCTTTTTGGGGATCATTTTGATCAATTAAAAGACTGAAAACCGTAGTGGCACTGTTATTATCTATATTAGAATTATTCCAAGCGTCACTTTGTGTTATATCTTGTCCATTACAGATAATGCCAGATGATGGTACCGAACTATCAGTCGAAGTAGCAAAACTTCTTTCAACCCTGTCCCAATACAGCGCACACTCAAGACCGGTATCGGCGGCATAGAATGCAAACTGAGACTCACGACCAGATGCCGATAAATCAAGCTCCTTTAAACTTATATTGAGCATCGACACCCCTATTGATAGCAGGAGAGAAGCTGTCAATACAGCGAAAAAAAGAGTAAACCCTGCACTGGTACCCTTCGCAAAACTTCTGGTACGGTACGGGGTAGCCCCCCTCTTGCTATACGAGACCACACCAACCGAGTTTGGTGTGAAATGTTTCAATATTTTAGAGTCTTTATTCTTCTGCATTTTCATTGTAATAAATTATCGCCAATTAAATATAGACTCAGTAAGTGTAAAGGTCTTATTTACAAGAGGTCTTGGATTCCATTTAACCGTTACCGATATTTTTGCCTCTATATCATCTACAACTTCTACTACAGTCACCTGACGCTGAAAAGGTGTTATTGCCCAGCCGCTATCTGGATTGCTATTTGAACCGAATCGATGACCATATATATTACTGACCTGATTGAAAAGTAACCTACAATTGTCATTTTGAGAACCGCAGGTAATCGTTTGTTTATTTGGTTCGGCATTGGGATCGATTCCGCATACAGAATCGTTTTGGCACTTACCACCATTTGTTGTTATGCCAGACAACCAATCGACGTTGCCTCCCTGCTGACCTGATATTACATTTTTATCGCGAGTATTTTTTATATATTCAATCGCTTCTTGCGCGAGATAAAATGCCGTAATCTGATCTTTTGAGTATCGTGCCGTTGCAAGACTACGTTCGGCTATAAGAAGAGGTCCGCCGATTGCAATCATCAAAATCGAAATAGCGACCAAAGTCTCAACGAGACTAAAGCCGGAATTAGCTTTTAGCTGTAAGCTGTTAGCTGTTAGCTTAGCCCGACGGCTATAACAATTCGAGTAAGCTGTTGGTATAGTTCGCTTATCGTCGAAAACTTTATCCTTACGGACAAAGTTGCGGTTTAGATATGATTTTAGAATTTTGTAATTCATATTAAAAATCAATTTGATGGTTCACGATATCGTTGTGATACGAGTGTCTGCATATTGAAACGGGTTCTTGTCCTGTCCCTCTCATTCACCTCCCCACTTATTGTTATAAGTATCCTTGGTTGCTCAGCCGCACTACCCGTACCATCGACATAAAACAGTAGATGATCGATTGTGGCCGCCGGAGATGTAAGGGGAAAATATGTGCTTCCTCCATTGGTTGAAACTACAACAGACCCATCTTGTAGTGCGTAGATAGTGTTAGCCCCACTAACTGATAGAAATGCCACAAAATCATCTCCATTCTGAGCACAATCCCTTTCAGTTTGTATATTTCCAGTATCACCACAATGATACCGACTACCCATACGCAGATTCCTCGCCATACTTTCAAGTGAGAAATTTAGATTGTTCATAACAGTCTCCATAGCCTGAGCTTTTTGATTTGCTCCAACAATGGATAAAAGCGAACCGACAGCAATAACAGAAACGGTTACAAAAAGCCCAGTCGCCACTATAAGTTCTATCAAAGAGAAGCCGGCTTTTAGCTGTAAGCTGTTAGGTTTTAGCTTGAAGAAGTTTTTGTCCTTGCGGACAAAAATATTACATACCCTCGCTAAATTCGACATACGAGTAAATTTGTCATTTTTACCGCTTTTTATTTTAAATCTTTTCGTATTCATTTAGAAGTTTATATTTTCCCTAATTATAGAACATTTACAGGATAAAACTGTTGAAAACGTGGATTTGTACCTTTAATTATATGGGATTGTTAGGAATTTAAACAACTATTGGTTTGCCACAGAGATCTGACCTGTCATAAAAACATCTATTCTACGCTCTTCCCCACTTGGAGAGCTTACATAAATTTGGGCGCCACTATTAAAATTAAACTTATCTGTACGGATAATAGCCCGAGGATTTGGACGCATAAAAGTTATATCCATCGTTGTTATAAGATTATTTGAACCTGCTGGGAAATGACTACACTGCTCCACACCCGACAAGTTAACCACACAAAACTTTGATATATAATTGCCACGACCTATGGTAAACAACTTAACACACTCATTTCCATCTATGTTGCAACTATTTTCGAAGTCTCCGTCATATTGAAAACTTCGGTTTCCGGATTTTTCTATATCTGAAAACAAGACGAATTCTTTATTATTACTTCTGTCGAAATGTACCCCATATACTCCTTTAAAATTATCGTCAAATCCTCTGACACTTATGCCATAAGTTTGTGCCTGCCGTATCGAAAGAGCAACATCGTAAGCGAGGTTTGTAACCAAGATCGATCCGCCAAATCGACTATGACTTACGAGGACTATCCCTGTTATAAGCGCGAATATAGCAATTGAAATTATAAGTTCGAGAACCGAGAATCCTCCTTTCCTGTTTTTTTGTGCAAACTTTGTCATATTTTTAAACTAAATCTCGAAAAAGTAAGAAATTCCGATAACATCAATTGGAAAAAACAAAATTATAAGTGTTCCGAGAATCAGAAACGGAGCAAAGGGCATTTCGCTTTTCATTGTAAGTTTTGTCGATCCGAGAGGTTTTATCTTACCCAAAATCAAAGCGAGTATTGCAAAGATGGCTCCAATCCAAAAAGATAAAACTATAGCTGAAATTCCAAATGTAAATCCGAGCAAAAGACCTATACCAAGAGACAGCTTCCCATCGCCGAGCCCTATCCACTTCCCGTTTGAAATAAGCCATAACCCGCCTAAGACCCCAAAAAACATCAATCCTGCCAAGAGATCAAAAAATCCAGGATAAGATAATAGATAATCAAGGGGATAAATTAAGAACAAATGCAATGCACTTAAAATTATAAACAGGTACACCAACATATTCGGTATAATCTTATGCCTTATGTCATAAACAGCAATGGCAACGAGAATCGACACTATAAAAGCATACAATATGAAAAGTAAAAAACTCTCAATCGACACCGACCCAAGCAAAATCGGGACCCAGAGAACTTTGTAAAAAAGAGCGACGAATAAAATCCCCGTTATTATTTCAACCCCAGGGTATTGTTTTGATATTTTTGTACCGCAATATCTGCATTTTCCTCCCTGGACCAAGAAACTTGCTATCGGCACAAGATCAAGAGGACTCAATTTGTGTCCACAGGAAAAACACATCGAACGTCCTGAAGTTATTTTACCCGTATTGTATCTTAAAACAACGACATTCAAAAAACTTCCGATAGCACTACCGAGCAAAAATATTAAGATCGTATAAAGAAACTCCATACTTCTACATTATAGAGTATTTTGTGTCTAAGCCGTAGGGAAAACAAAAAATCCCGTGCATCGGGATTTTTTGTTTTCGGAAACTCTAAAAGTGAGACTTGTATACAAACTATGGCTTAACACAGTAAACAGGATCGTTACAACCAATAGTGAGAACAGTTCCGTCAAGATCACCACTTAAAGCCGTATGACCAGCATCCTCAAGAGTAACACTTAAAACGTAATCTGCACCACCCGATGGGACTGTGTAGACATATTCATTGGTAGTTCCTGGAGAATCAGGGACTGCGGGGATAAAATTCGACGTAACAAGATCTGTCAATCCCGAAGGATAGTTACCTTCTGAATCGAAATACAATTCAAGAGCGGTTTGAATTTGCTTAATATCGGCTATACGCCTTGCATCACGTGCCTTTTGCCTGGCGGTATTTAGAGAAGCGAGAACCACTGATGACAAAATACCGATGATTGCAATGACTACAAGAAGTTCGATGAGCGTAAAACCTCGTTTGGTTTTTAACATACTATATTTTTATAATTATCTATTAATATTCGACCTCCCTTTTTGCATTAATATAAGAGCTGTCGGTTTTATCCTTATATTATACACCCTGAAAGATAGGATAACAAAGGAAATGTGGATAACCGAAAATCGCGTAACGTGAAGCATGGAACATGTAACCTAAACATTTAGCATTTAACATATAACCTGTAACAAGGAAATCTTAAAAATTAAATCTAAAATCTCAAATCTGGAGGGATTTTTTTAAAATTTTGTAATTTTTGAATAATGGTCAAATTTTTAATTCCCAAACAAAAACATTAAAAACTCATAACCGACAACTAACGACAAACAACTTGAAACAGGTTCAAGATCCAGGCAGTCTGACTAACTCCGTAGCGGAGTTAGTCAGACTGCCTTCAACCCTCCCTCTTTCTTCCTAACACCTATCCCACCTCTCCTCTTACTAAAAGCTAACAGCTACCAACTCACACCCATCCTTATTGTCGTTATTCAGTTATCTACCTTCGGCAGACAGGTAGGTTATTTGTTATTTAGCTTTTCTTCCTAACAGCTAAAACCTAAAATCTAAAACCTATTCTTCTACGACACTCCCGCGCTTATATTGTAAATCGGCAAAAGCACCGAAACCAAAAGGAAACCGACACCGAGACCGAGAAGTATGATCATAACCGGTTCAATAAGGCCTACAAGTGTGTCAACCGCGTTTGAAACTTCTCTCCTGTAAAATCTCGAAAGGGTTTTTAAAATATCTCCTATACCACCACTCTCCTCTCCGACCTTCATCATCTGTACCATAATCCCGGGTATCTCCGGATGGCGACTGAAAGCTGTCGAAACCGGATTACCCGCCTTTACGGAGTCTACCGATTCTTTAAGTATATTCTCATAAACCTTGTTATCGACGACTTCGGCTGTGACCTCGAGAGCTTTAACAATCGGAATTGCCGAAGACAACATTGTGTTTAGGTTATCGGCAATTCTCGACAAATAAAGTTTCTTGTACAAATTACCGACATAAGGCACGGAAAGTTTTATACGAGCCAAGCCATTTTTACCCGATTCGGTACGTGCCCATCTTATTAAGAAAAATAGTCCGATTATAACCGCTACCAAGAAAAACAGTCCGTAATTAACCAAAGAATTACTTATAGACATCACGACCTTAGTATAAAATGGCACTTCTTGTCCCGATTCTTCCAAAATTTTACTTAAATTTGGAATAACAGTGGTAAACATAAGAACCATAACTGAAACAAAAGTGAATACAACAAAAGCCGGGTATACAAGGGCGTTTTTCGCTTTTGATGTTATCTCGTGAGTTCTCTCAAGATGGTCTGCAAGATAAATGAAGGTCTCATCGAGCTTTCCTGATTCCTCACCAGCACGCACCATTGAAACATAAAAAGATGAAAATATTTTCGGATGTTTAGAGAGTGATTTCGAAATTGAACTCCCCCCCTGCAAATCATCAGAGACTTCAGTAAGAGCTCGAGACAATGCGGGACTACCCGTTTCCGCCGCAAGCAATCTAAAAATACGCAACGCAGAAACTTGTGCCTCAAAAAGAGTCGCCATCTGTCTTGAGAGAAGTACGATGTCTTTGGTTTTTACCCTTTCCAGAAAAGTTATGTTTTTACTAAAAACCGAACCCCCTTCGGACGATTGTATTGATGAGATAACAAGACCCCTTCTTTGAAGAGAAGATATGGCAACATCTTGAGTTACAGCATCGATGCTCCCTGAAGATTCTTTGCCTGTATTATCTATGGCGGTATAATTAAATAACATACTTTTTATTAAATCATTCTATCTAAAGTCTTAGGACTTTGTGAGTACAATCTGGCATTTTCCGCCGTTATCTCACCGGCTCTAACCAAATCAGTAAGTGACCGGTTGAGAGATATCATACCTTGGTCAAGACCTGTCTCAATAACTGTATCGATTTCGTGAGTACGCCCTTCTCTTATAAGGTTTGAGACAGCATTATTTGCAATCAAAAGCTCGTAAGACGGTATGAGTCCTCCAGAAATACGAGGTATCAGTCTTTGTGAGAAGATACCAGAGAGACTTGAAGCAAGCTGGACACGGATTTGTGATTGCTGACTTGGAGGAAAGGAGTCGAGTATTCTATCGACGGTCTGAGAAGCGTTGTTGGTATGAAGAGTCGAAAACACCAAGTGACCTGTCTCGGCAGCTGTAACAGCAGCACTTATAGTCTCTGGATCTCGCATCTCACCAATCAACAAAACATCGACATCTTGCCGAAACATCCCCGACAGTGCGTCCTGAAAATCAGGAGTATCGACTCTGACCTCACGCTGGTCAATAATCGACTGCTTTTGTTCGTAAACATATTCTATAGGGTCCTCGATAGTTAAGATATGTTCCGGTCTCGAAAGATTAATAAGCTCAATCATTGCAGCCAAAGTGGTCGTTTTGCCGTGTCCGATAGGTCCGACAACCAAGAAAAACCCCTGTTGTCGTTGAGTAAAAGTTTCAAGCAACGGTGGCAGATTGAGTTCTGCGACAGATTTTATGACATTTGGTATAAGTCGAAGAGCGATACTGACGGATCCCTGCTGGAGAAAAGCGTTTCCTCTAAAGCGAACCTTGCCAGCATAGTCATAAGAGAAATCAACCTCCCTCTCCTTTTCAAATAATTCGTAATTTTCTTTACTTAGCATTTCTTTTAAAATGCCCAAAGTGCTTTCTTTTGTAAATTCACTCTCCTTTACCAAAGGAACCAAAAAACCGGAAACTCTTACAGTCGGCTTCCTATTTTCAGATACATGCAAATCTGAAGCCCCCTCCTTTATCATAGATTCGATGAGTGATGATAGTTTTTGTTTATATGCTTCTGTTGCCATAATTTTATTTTTTATGTCTCTTTATTATTTTCTCGACTTCTTCTACAACTTCGGAAGGTATAGTCGATGCCTTTACGATATATCCGTCTGCACCGAGTTTCTTCGCCTCTTCAACATCAGACGATTGCCCTTGGTTTGTAAGAGCGATAAAAGATGCCTCCTTTGCTAATTTCTTTTTCTTTACTTCATCGAGAAATTCGAGTCCATTCATCGTAGGCATTACAATATCGAAAATCACAGCCGAGACAGTAAGTCCGTCTTCCAACTGTGTAATTGCATTTCTTCCACTATTTGATGTCTTTACGTCGTAGCCGGCATTTGTGAACTTCACTTTATACATATTGAGTAAAAATTCATCATCATCTAACAGAAGCACTTTTTCTTTTGAATTTTTTTCGGTGTTTTTCATATTTACCATTGTAACAAAATTATCAACAATTAGTTGGGAGTTATTAAAGCTTGTTTACTTCCTCAAAAGGAATTTCTTTCTTGAAAGCTTTCATAATTGCATCTTCTTTCATTGAAAACATACCTTGTTCTCTCGCAACTTTCTGTATTGCAACTTCTGTAGGGTCTTTTAGTACAACCTGTTCGATTTGTCTTGTAATTTCAAGAATCTCAAATACTGCCATACGACCGCTTGTGCCCTTTGGGCATTCTTCGGTCGGAGCTATTTCAAGTACAGTATCGGCAAAAGGAACTTCAGATTTAAACTGTTCCGGCATATCTTCAAATTGCCTGTCGATAAGTGCTTTTATACTCCCTTCAACAGGGACCTCCTTACCCGTATTGGGGCAAATCCTCTTAACAAGCCTTTGTGCTATCGCCAAAATAAGAGTCGGGGCAATAAGATACGGATCAACACCCATATCTATAAGACGAGGTATCACGCCAACAGCACTGTTTGTGTGTATGGTCGATAACACAAGGTGCCCAGTAAGAGCGGCTTGCACCGCAAGCTGAGCTGTTTCTTTATCTCGAATCTCACCAACCATTATAATATCAGGGTCTTGACGGAGTGTACTGCGAAGACCGTTTGCAAAAGTGTACCCGATCTCGGGACGCACCTGAGACTGACTCATACCCGGAATATTGTATTCGACAGGATCTTCAAGAGACAGCACATTCTTACGTTCACGATCCACTTCGTTTAACATTGAGTATAGAGTGGTTGATTTACCCGAACCAGTAGGACCGGAGATGAGAATCATACCGTAAGGTCTTGTTATAGACTCTCTGACCATATCCAGATTCCTCTTGGAAAAACCCATCTTATCAAGAGTCAAAACCCCTTTTTCAGTATCCAAGATACGCATAACCACCTTCTCTCCATAATATGAAGGGAAAGTCGAGACACGGAAGTCGATTTTTCGACCTTCTATTTTGGCTGAAAACCTGCCGTCTTGAGGCTTTCTTTTCTCATCAAGGCGCATATTTGAAAGGATTTTTATACGAGCAACGACAGCAGCATGAACTTTGGAAGGCAATATAAGACTCGTATTTAAAACACCATCAACTCGAAACCGGACCCGGACCTTATCATCCATATGTTCTATATGAATATCCGAAGCCTTTCCTTCTGTCGCATAATGCAAAATTGTTGCAACGATTTTGGTAACCGGAGCGTCTTCGATTATACGAGTTTCATCCCCTTCAGCATTTTTTTGTGTTTCCCCTTCAAGGACATCATCATCAGAAAGTTCTGATTCGAGCTCGGTAAGCGCTTTTGTGACTTCGCCGGAAAGACCTTTGTACGTTTCGATAACCTTTTTGAAATCACTCTGGGAAATAATAAACAACTTAAAAGGAATATTGATTTTTGATGATATAAAATTAAGAGCATCTCGTGCTTCAATATTGTCAGGATCCACAACACCGACTTCAAGGACACCGTCTTTGAGTCCTATCGGCACAAAATTGTAGTAATTAGCGGAAGCTTCCGGAACATATTGTAAAATATCAAAAGGAATTGACTCATTCCCTATCCTCCGAACGGGGATAGAAAAATAATCAGCCTTTGCCTCTAAAATGTCTTCCTCCATCATGCCACGCCGAATTAAAACCGTATCAAGATTTTCACCGGTTTCCTCTATTTCCTTTTTAATCGCAGGAATATCAGATTTTGCGATTAAATTTTTCTGCGATAAGGTCTCTAAAAAAGGCATAATTTAAACTACTACACTGTATCTTCTATTTATATCTCCGGTCCGATTTCTGCTTCAATTTCGAAACTTGATTCGCTTTCATTCTCTTCGGTTGAGGACTGTGATGCTCCTCCCAATGGTGCAAATGGATTTCTTCTACCCACAGGTTGTTCATCTATGGGGACACTATAATCCTTCAAAGTGTCGAAAAGTGTCGAATCAAAAAATTCTGGATCTATTGATATTGCCTTGAGTTCGGCAAGTAGAGTCAAAAGTCTTTGACCGAGTATAATATCGGCTTCACTCACTCTCGACTCATAAACCAAACCGGCTGGAGGAGTCTCCTCGTCTGCACTAAAAAACAAGAAGTATCCTAAAACCAAGACAGCTACAACAGCTATATAAATTAATGTTTTTTTATTTTTCAATAATTGCTTCATATTTTATGACTAAGACTTCAAAAAGTAAGTCCTGATTGTTATGTCGAAATCGTAAATTCCATCTTCGGAAGAATCAAATGACAGTTTTGAAACATCGACTATACGCAAACTACGTTCCACCGCCACCAAAAATTCTTTGAAATCCTCATACTCACCAGAGATTGTAAATCCAAGTTCGACCGAATCGTGCTTGCCTCGCTGTGGCCCTATAGAGGAGGCTCCTTGACCTTCGCTAAAAGCGACTCCCCCTCCCTGACCCATTTGGTCTATATTGTCGCCCGAAGCGGAAGAAGAGTCATTGCTATTACTTGAGTCTGTTGACCCTTTTGAACCAGTTGATGAGAGCGACAAATCCTTTACCGACAAACTGTATTGTGATGCCAAAGCACTCATATCTATTACAAGCCTTACGGTATCGACATGCTCAGGCAGAAGTTGCTTCAACCTCTGTCTTTTTTCTTCCGGTATCGCATTAAATTGATCGATAAGGCCATTTAGCTCTTCTTCTATTTCTCGCGTCTTTTGCAAAGCCTGGTTGTAGCGATCAGTATCAGCCTGTAGTTCTTTTATACTTTTATCTTTAAATTCGCCGGCACCAGTAGTGCCAGAATAGGTCGGATTTATATAAGTGAAGAATACTCCGACTGATACAAGTAGTAATATTATTGGGGTTAAATTTCTCATAAATTATTGGGATTGATTTACGTTACCAAAAGAAATCGAATCGGCCCCAATCGAAGCTTTAAAATCGAAAGAAACCGTACCGTCGTCATTCAAGGTTATATTTGAAAAAATCGGATTCTTTATATCATCGTCATTGCCAAACACGTCGGACTGCAAAGCTACAGAATTAAAGCTTTTTGCTTCACCGGAGAGACTTATACTTGCACTATTGTCAGATGAGAGAGAATAGTCGAATTTAGAAAAACTAACCTGCTCAAGGGTAATATCTTCAAGAATCGAGAAAACAGCACTACTCGATATATGAGTACTGATGAGTTTTTTCGCCTCTTCAATGCGTAGGTCTATCTTTTTAAGCTCCTCTATAGTGTCCGGTTCGTAGATTTGTTTGGCTTTCACAAGCTTTTCATTCATTTCAATCAAACTATTCGTTAAAACTTTTTGGTAAAAGAAAGTGGCAGCAGAAAGAGCCACAGAAGCAATGAATACGATTATGGAGATCAGATAAAATACACTCATCTTCGAAGTTCTTTGTCCTGAAGCACTTGCGACCGAGGTTGTCGGACCTTTTTTCGGTATAAATGATGTTTTAAAACGGGGCTCCATATAGCAGGGGATAATTTTTAATTTTTAAATTTTGTAATTTTTAAAGAATTTTTAATTCCCAATTTCCAAACCAAAACCCTTTTGGCATTTTATTAGACGAATTAGAAATTAGGTGAATTTTCCTTCTTCTCTTCTCGTGTTAAATGCTACAAGCTACACACTTCATGATTATCATTATATAAATAAAACGTGTAAAAGAACACAGAGAATGTGTGTATTACTGGGTAAGGGGAAAACATAAAGAATTTACTTACAACTAACAACCTAAGAATTTTTAATTTTTAAATTTTGTAATTTTTAAAGAATTTTTAATTCCACAATTTCCAAACCAAAACCCTTTTGGCATTTTATTAGATGAATTACTCTGAATAACGAAACCCCCTAAACACAAAAACGAACAGACACCACAAACATCCACGGTGGCAGCCGTGTCGTGTAATTTTCAGACAACG
>PCWC01000012.1 GCA_002787175.1 Parcubacteria group bacterium CG11_big_fil_rev_8_21_14_0_20_39_22
GTGTTTTTTTAATCATGGTGTTTAAAAAATACCCAAAGTATGGCTTAACTGCAAGTTAGATTGTGTGTTTTAGGAGTACGTTTATGTACCTTATGCCCAATTTTTGCCCTTTTAACGGATGAGCCCTTCCTGTTTCTTAGAACCTATCTCCAATCTCATCGTATGAGCAAAATTATATGCGTTCAAGAAAATAAGGAGCTCTAAGCGACTATATTTTCGGAGTCCCGTATGGGAAACAAGACACGGAGTGTATCTTCTATCCTATCGTGGTGAGACTGGAGATAGGTTCTTAGCATCATATGCGTTGAGACTTTAGGCAGTTTCTTATACAATTTAAACAATGAGAGAAGATCCCGAAAAAATTACTTATTTTGCACAGACTGATTCACGCAATCGCAAAGTGCCTTTTGGCATAAAGGCAAAAGACCGGTCAAGACATACATACGTTATTGGTAAGACCGGGATGGGTAAATCAACCTTGCTCGAGAATATGGCGATTCAAGATATTCAATCCGGAAACGGTTTGGCTTTTATCGACCCTCACGGTAAGACTGCAGAAATGCTTCTCGATTATGTGCCAGAACACCGTATCAAAGATGTTTTTTATTTCGCTCCTTTTGATATGGAGCATCCGATTTCTTTCAACGTACTTGAAGATGTCGATCCCGACAAACGCCATCTTGTTGCCAACGGTCTTATGTCTACTTTTGAAAAAATATGGGTCGATGCCTGGTCCGCCCGTATGGCTTATATCCTAAACAACACCATCTTAGCTCTTCTCGAATATCCCGACGCCTCACTTCTTGGTATAAACAGGATGCTTGCCGACAAAGATTATCGAAAAAGAGTTGTCGAAAATGTCAAAGATCCCGGAGTCAGATCTTTTTGGGTTGATGAATTTGCCAAATACTCCGACCGATATGCCGCCGATGCTACTCCAGCAATCCAAAACAAAGTCGGTCAGTTTACATCGAATCCTCTTATTCGAAACATCGTCGGTCAGCCAAAATCATCTTTCAATATGCGTAAGATGATGGATGAAAAGAAAATCGTAATCATTAACCTCTCAAAAGGCCTCGTAGGTGAAGGCAATGCCAATCTTCTCGGATCAATGCTTATCACCAAAATTTACCTCTCGGCAATGAGTCGAGCCGATACAAGAGAGGTAGATTTACTTTTGCCCAATTTCTACCTCTATGTCGATGAATTTCAGTCATTTGCCAACAAATCATTTGCCGACATTTTATCGGAAGCTCGAAAATACAAACTGAACCTCACCATAGCTCACCAATATATAGAACAAATGGAAGAAGAAGTCCGCTCTGCCGTTTTTGGCAACGTCGGCACCATGATTACATTTCGAGTTGGTGCTTACGATGCTGAAGTCCTTGAAAAAGAATTTGCACCAGAATTTATAGCAGAAGACTTAGTAAACTTGGGCTTTGTCCAAATTTATCTCAAGCTTATGATTGATGGTATAAGTTCAAAACCTTTCTCGGCCGTCACCTTACCTCCAATAGAAAAGCCATCCAAAACATTTACAGATATAATTTTAGAATCTTCCCGCTCAACGTTCGGCAGACCCCGTAGTGAAGTCGAGAGTGAGATAAGAAATTGGCATAGAGAAGGCAAAAGTATTTTGCCGGATAAGTTAAAAGATAGAAATGAAGATAAGTCCAAAGACAACAAAGACAGGAAAACCCAAAATCAAGAACCTCATCTTTCTCCAGATTCAAAACATAAACCTTTTGCCGCGGTCTTTTCAAAGACGATAGGTCAAAATCAAGATTTCCAAAAATCTGAACCAAGCCGAGTACCAAACCAAAGCCACAATCATAGCCATAATCAAAATCACAACAACAACCATAACCATAATCATAACCATAACCAAAATCACCACCAGAGCCACAGCCAAAATGATAAGCACGCTATCTCACCTGTCCGGCCTGATAATGCGAATAAGGTTAAGGATTTCGATAAGAAGCCGGTGTCTCTAAACTATCTTCGAGGAAATACCGAGAAACAATCCCACGCCAAAGAACCACGCAAAGAGCATCTAAATGATTTACGCAAGGCCTTGTCTAATGTCTTGAAAGATAATAATCAAAGCGGTAATGTAGAGAAAAAAGATAATTCTAAGCAAGTACAAAAAAATACATCAGAATCAGAAGAGAGAAACACAAATGTCGATAATAAGCGGATAGAGCATGCCGGAAATTCAAACCATAACGAAAAAGAAAATCGACAAGAAAAAAGAACCGAGAGGAAAGAAGAACCAAAAGACCGTCCTAAAGAGATACCCGAAGATGTTTTGAGGAATACTCTATCTATTGATAAGTAGTGGGAGATAAATGGAATATCTAAAAAATTTCCAAAACCTATACAAAATATTTAAAAATGGATTTTTACTTATCTTATTTGCGATTTTGTTTTTGCCGATTTTTGCCCATGCTCAAATCTTTATAAATGAAATAGCTTGGATGGGTACAGAAAATTCCGCTTCCGATGAATGGATAGAGTTATATAATTCTGGTAGCACTTCGATTGATCTCACTGGTTGGAGTATAAAAGACGTGCAAGATAAGTTAAGCATAAGTCTTGAAGGGGAGATAGAGGCAGGCGGATATTTTTTGCTTGAACGTACCGATGACAGTTCTGTACCTAATGTACCGGCAGATTATATTTACACCGGAGCGCTTTCAAATTCTGGAGCGACATTAATTCTCTTTGACTCAGCCGGGTCAGAAATAGATAAGGTCGTAGGCGGAGAAAATTGGGAGATTATCGGGGGAGACAACAGTACAAAAGAAACAGCAGGGCGTTCAGGTTCTTCTTGGATTACCGCTTTGTCCTCACCTCGGTCTCAAAACATACAACAAGAGAATTCCTCAAATTCTGAAAATCAAAATACAGATACCGGGTCGAGCAGTAGTCAAGAAACATATGCTGACAATTACACCCCACCTTCGTATCAAAATATCAAAATAGAGCCCCAACTTTTCCCATCAATCTCTGCACCTTCGGTAATGATAGCTGGAGTCTCTGACGATTTTTCTGGCAGTGTACTCGGCAAGGAAAAGAAACCGATAGAAAATGCCAGGTTTATTTGGAATTTTGGTGACGGTTCAACAGTAAGCGGTAAAAAGGTGAGTCATAGCTATCTTTACCCCGGAGATTATATAGTTTTTATGGACGCGGCAAGTGGTGAATATTCAAATTCGGCTCGAGTTGTGGTAAAGGTGGTTGCTCCGGAAATTTTTATAAGCTTAGTAAAAGAGGGAAGTGATGGTGCTATAAGCGTATCAAACGATTCAAAGTATGAAATCGCACTCGATTTTTGGCAGATTCAAGTCGGGCAAAACTTTTTTGTGATACCAAAAAACACCTACATTCTGCCTTACGGCACAGCAACGTTTCCAAATGCGGTTACCGGACTCTCGATTGAAAATAAATCAGATGTAATGCTCCTATTTCCCAACAGGCAAGTTGCTGCAAGTTTTGACCCGGAAAGTAGCGAATCGTCACAAATCTCACAACCCCAAACTAATATTGAATCGTCAAATGATTTTCCATCTCAAAATACAAACCCAAGCTCTGAGATAAGCTCGGAACTTTCTGTCTCAACTGCCGAAAGTAACCAGAATACAGAAGTCGCCGCCTACGGCGGCGACAGCACAACCAATACAGATAATAAGAGCGTCGGAGAATCTAAGACCTTATCTGAAATGATAGAAAATGCCAACAAATCACTCGCCAATGTATCCTCAAACGATTCAAATTTTCTTAAATCTTGGGGAACGATAGTTGTAATTATCGCACTTGCTCTCATATCGATAGTAGTGTCGGTTATTATGCGGTTTAAAGGAAAGATGGAGGATGGCTCTGACATTGTAGAAGACAGTGAAGACAAAGACGAACTTAAAGAGTCCGACGAAGAAGCCGATCAGTATTTTATCGAAGAAGAACTGGACCAAGACGATATAGAAAACACCAAAACATAGATAATAAAGTTCTGATAGTCAGACTATCATATATTATATTTTTTAATTTTTAAAGAATTTTTAATTCCCGAATTCACAAACAAAGGCACTCAGACACCCGTTTCTCTTAAAGTCACCTATTCAAATTTCTATTGTTTAAAAATTGTAAATTGAAACATTATTTACAAAAATTCAAAAATTACAAAATTAAAAATTGTCTTCTACTAAAAGCTATCCAGCGATTTTCCCCGGCAGTCTGACTACCTCCGCGGCGGAGGTAGTCAGACTGCCTTCAACTTCTCCTCTTTTTTTTCTTTCTCCCAACTTTCTACTTACCAACTTCTAACTTACTTGCTAACTAACCACTCAATTCATCCTAACAGCTATCACCAAAAACCTAACACCTAAAAGCTAACACCTATTCCCCTATACAACTCCCCCTTTTTATTTTATTATAGGTACCACTATGAAAAAGGTCATTATCTTCTCAACCAACTATCTGCCAAACATCGGCGGAGCCGAAGTTGCTGTAAAAGAAATCACCGACAGAATACTACAATCTGATTTTTCATTCGTATTGATTACTCCAAGATACAGACCAGACCTTCTTAATTATGAAAAAATCGGATCGCGCGAAGTCTATCGTGTGGGCTTTGGTACCAGTTTAGACAAATGGTTTTTTCTTTTAAGTGGTTTTTTTCTCGCCACCAAATTAAACAAAAAACATAATTTTTCAATCGCTTGGTCTATAATGGCAAGTCAGGCATCAATCTCGGCATCTCTATTTAAAATATTTCATAAATCAATCCCACTTGTCCTTACATTACAAGAAGGCGATGAAGAGGATCATCTAAAGAGGTATGTGCTGGACAACGAAAAACTTTATAATATATTCATCAAACCTTTCCACCATCTTGTTTTCAAAAAAGCCGACTGTATAACAGCTATTTCCAAGCATCTTATGGATAAGGCAAAATCAGTAGTCCCGAAGACAAAGCGTGTCTTAGTCTCCAATGGAGTATCAGTAAAATCTTTCAGTAAAAGAATTAATCCACAAAAGAAGAAAACACTCGAAGGCAAACTCGGCAAACGGCAAGGCGACATCTTTATAGTCACAGTATCTCGTTTGGTGAAAAAAAATGCCGTCGGCGATATTATCCAAGCTCTCACATATCTACCTACATCATTTAAATTTTTGATTGTTGGCGAAGGTCAGGAATACAATTCTCTCGTGTCTTTGTCTGAAGTTTACGCTGTAAGAGATAGAGTGATTTTTGCAGGCAAAGTCTCTCCGGATGAAATTCCTCTCTATCTTTCAGTCTCCGATGTTTTCGTAAGACCCTCACTTTCCGAAGGATTTGGTAATTCTTTTATAGAAGCTTTCGCCGCTCGTGTACCGGTTGTAGGGACGGCAGTTGGAGGTATTGTCGATTTTTTGGTTCACAAAGAAAACGGTATGGTCGTACCGGTGAAGAGTCCGAGAGATATAGCCGAAGCTGTAAAGGAAATAAACGAAAATCGCACCTTAAGAAACAAAATAGTTAAAAATGCTTACTCACTCGCTTCGGAAAAATACGATTGGGACAATATCGCTGATTCAATGAGACAGGTCTTTGATCAGGTAAATATAAAGTAAGTATGCGTATTTTAATTACAACAGGTATATACCCTCCCGCAATCGGCGGTCCTGCGCAGTATGCAAAAAATCTTTCTGAGGCTTTTGAAAGGGGAGGGCATACTGTAAGTATCCGGTCTTTTTCTATTGAGAAGAATCTTCCGACGGGTTTGAGGCACTTGTTGTTTTTATTTCGCATAATACCGTCGGTAATTACTTCGGATATTGTTGTGGCATTCGATACTTTCAGTGTGGGGTTACCTTCTGTTGTTGTAGCCAAGTTGCTTGGAAAAAAAATAGTAATTAGAACCGGTGGGGATTTTTTGTGGGAGGGTTATGTGGAAAGGACAGGAGAAAAGGTTCTCCTTAGGGATTTCTACAATAAAAGCGTGTCCAAATTTTCTGCGAAAGAAAGAGTAATCTTCAGATTAACCCATTGGACACTTAGAAACTCCGATAAAATAATCTTCAGTACGGATTGGCAGAGACAAATATGGAGAGGTCCATACAATTTAGATATGCAAAATACCTCTATTGTTGAAAACTATTATGGCCCTAAAGAGAGTTCTAAGTCTCCCCGGGATAAGGTCTTCATTGGAGGAACAAGAAAGATAAAGTGGAAGAATATCGATATGTTGTACAGGGCTTTCAATAAAGCTAAAGAAACAGATCCTGAGTTAAAGTTAGACGTGGAGAATTCACCATACGATGAGTTCGTAGAAAAGATAAGACAATCGTACGCTGTGATCTTGGTCTCACTGGGAGATATAAGTCCGAATATGATATTGGACTCCATTCGTCTCAACAAACCTTTTGTTGTTACAAAGGAGGTTGGGATTTATGAGAGGATAAAGAATATAGGGATTTTCGTGGATCCTAAGGATGAAGAAGATATCCGGAATGCAATAATAAGTTTGTCTGACTCTAAAATATATCACGAGCAGAAGGAAAAAATAGAACAGTTTAATTTTGTTCACACATACGATGAAATTGCTCGTGAATTTTTAGACATTTTTGAAGACAAGACATCTTTTCATAATTCAAAATAAACATATGCAGGACAATATAAAGATTTTAATGATCGGGTCGGACAGGAAGATGTTTCAGTCTAGTAGTGTCGTTCGGCAACGTCTTTTGGATCAAGCCAAACATTTTGATGAGATTCATGTGGTTGTGTTTTCGCGAAAAAAAGTGAAAGCTGAAAGTCTGCAGATATCAGACAATTGCTGGCTTCATTCTACAAATTCTTTTAGCCGTTGGTCCTATATTTCAAATGCTATAGACATAGGTAGTCAAATAATTAAAAATGATAGCCAAAGCCGATGGGTCATAACTTGTCAGGATCCTTTTGAAGCTGGTCTTGTGGGGCTGAAGATATCGAAAAATACAGGAACGAAACTTCATATTCAGATTCACACAGATTTTCTGAGTCCCTTCTTTTATAAAGGCGGTTTTCTAAACAGGATAAGAATTCATATAGCAAACCGAGTTATTACTAAAGCAGATGGCATACGAGCTGTTTCAAAAAAGATAAAGGATTCCTTGTTGTCTAAGTATTCTAACATACCAATATCCAAAGTATCCATTCTTCCTATCTATTTAGATTCCTTTATGGAGAAATCTACAGAAGAGGATTACTTGCATAAAAAATATCCTCAATTTTCTTTTATTATTTTGATGATGTCGAGATTAACAAAAGAAAAGAACATAAGGTGCGCTATCAAGTCTCTGAAACATGTCGTGGAGAGATACCCTAGAGTTGGACTTGTGATAGTTGGCTCTGGCTCCGAACTGACTAACTTAAAGCTAAAGACTTCCGGTTTGAAACTGACTGGCAATGTTGTTTTTGAGGATTGGACAGACGACCCTTATTCTTACTATAATTCGGCAAATGCGTTTCTTCAGACTTCTTGGTATGAAGGTTTCGGAGTTTCCTTGGTACAATCTTTAAGAAGCGGTTTACCTGCTATTTCAACTGATGTAGGGATAGCTCGAGATATTTTAGTCACAGACAAGGTTTCTTTTGTCTGTCCTCCAAACGATGACAAATGTATAGCGGAAAAGATTGTGCTTCTTATAGATGATAACCAGTTGAGGGCTATGGTGGTTAATGATCAAAGCTCAATGCTTACAGATTTTGTTGTAGATAATAAGGATGAGTATTTTAAGGTCTATGCTGAAGATATTAAAAGAGTTATCAAGTAGTCCGATTATCGTAAAAACAAAGCAATATAAAAATATGAAAAAAAATATAGTTGTTGCAGTAAGCGGTGGTTTCGACCCTATACATATCGGTCATACCAGACTATTCAGATCTGCCAAGAAATTAGGAAGCGAACTCGTAGTAATTTTAAACAATGACAACTGGTTAAAAAATAAAAAAGGTTTTTCCTTTATGCCTGAGAAAGAACGCAGAGAGGTTTTGGAGGCAATAAAGTATGTCGATCGGGTTATTATCTCTCGACACGGCAAAAATCCGAAAGATGTAAGTGTTTGTAAAGAACTCGCTAAACTAAAGCCTGACATATTTGCTAATGGAGGAGACAGAAAATCCAGCAATATTCCTGAGTACGAGATCTGTTCTAAATTGGGTATCAAAATGATATTTGGGGTAGGGAAAGGAGGTAAGATTCAATCTAGCTCAAGCCTGATTAAAAAAGCTAAAAAATAGGAAAATCCTTTTTTACAAATTCACCTCCGTCCCTTTTCTTCCTATCAGCTATTTTTACCTTCTGTAAACGGGTCTATTCTCCATTTCCCCCTCTCTCGTCATCCTCCCTTTATCAAAGGGAGGGGACCGCTTGCGGTGAGGGATTTTCACCGGCAGTCTGACTACCTCCGCTCCCCCTTCTCTCGTCTTTATGTTTTATGCTTTGTGTTACACGCTAAATGATTTGGAGGTAGTCAGACTGCCTTCAACCTCTCCTATAAACTTTCCACTTTACAAACTTACCAACTTTCGGCACTTTCCTTTTATCCTGTTTAAAAATTATTTACTTTTCTCAACTTTCCCCTTATCAACTTCTAACCTACAACAAACAACCATCAACAAAAATACGACGAACCGTCCTCCTTCTTCCATTATTTGAAATTTTGTTAGGTGAATTAGAAATTAGATCAATTAGGTGAATTATTTCCCCCTCTTCCCCTCTCTCATTTTCCCTCGTTTAAAAATTAGAAATTATTTAAAAATTGTAAAAATTCAAAAATTGTCCTCTCTCAAACTCCCTCCGTTTCCTCTCTACCTCATTTCTTGTATAATACCAACCATATGAAAATAGGCTTTATAGGTCAGGGTTACATCGGCAAAAACTATGCCGATGATTTTGAAAAAAGGGGTTATGAAGTAATTCGCTACGCTTTAGAGCCAGAATACGAAGGGAACAAAGAAAAGATAAAAGACTGCGATATCGTATTTATTGCAGTCCCAACCCCGACAACTCCGGAGGGCTTCAGTGACAAGATTGTAAGATCAGTGATTCCTCTTGTAGGTCCAGGTAAGATTGCTGTTATAAAATCGACTATTCTTCCTGGTACCACAAAATCCATCCAAGCAGAAAATCCAAGTATTATAGTATTGAATTCTCCGGAATTTTTAAGCGAGACAACCGCAGCCAAAGACGCTGCAAACCCTTTTTCAAACATAGTGGGCACTCCCGAAGACTCGCCAAAATACAAAGAAGCCACCGAAAAAGTCTTGAGTGTGCTTCCCAAAGCTCCTTATTCACTTGTCTGCAATAGTAAAGAAGCCGAGATCATAAAGTACGCTCACAACGGCAGTGCTTTTGTACAGATTGTGTTTTTTAATCTGATGTATGATCTGGCTTCTTCTATGGAGGCAGATTGGGAATCAATTGAAGAGGCCATATTAGCTGATCCATACATATCAAATCGCTATGCGCGACCTGTACATAAGACAGGCAGAGGTGCAGGTGGTAATTGCTTTATAAAAGACTTCGCTGCTTTGGTGAATAAATATAAAGAAGTTTTACCTGGTGATGTTAACGGACACACTTTGTTTAAGGCGTTAGTCGATAAAAATTGTGACCTGCTTATGTCTACCGAGAAAGATATTGAATTACTGAAAGGGGTATATGGAAGAGAGCAATAGTAAATAACTATGGAGCAGAAATTATTGATTTGTACACAAAAAATAGATAAAACTGATCCAGTTCTAGGTTTTTTTCATGAATGGGTTGCCGAATTCTCAAAACACTGCGAATCAATCACGGTTATTTGTCTTGAAAAAGGGGAGTATAGCTTGCCACAAAATGTCCGAGTTCTTTCGCTTGGCAAAGAATTAAAAAATTCAAGCATTGAAAATTCACTGAAAATTGTAAATTGGAAATTGAAAATTTCATACGTTTTTCGTTTCTACAAATATATTTGGATGGAACGCAAAAACTATGACTCCGTCTTCGTCCATATGAATCCTGAGTACATTATTTTGGCGGGCATATTGTGGAGATTTGCGGGAAAAAAAATCGTTCTCTGGTATAACCATAACATTGGAACCTGGAAGACAAAAATAGCTATCATTCTTTCTAATTTTGTGTGTCATACTTCTCCTTTCGCATACACTGCAAATACAAAAAAATCCATAAAAATGCCAGCTGGTATTAATACAGAAATATTTACAATGGGAAAAATTGTTGAAGAAGATAAAATTCTTTACCTTGGGAGGATTGCTCCTATAAAAAAAATCCATATCTTAATCGAAGCAGCTCATATTCTCAGTAAAAAACAGTTAAAATTTAAGCTTAATATTTATGGAGATTCGTTACTTAGAGATAGAGATTACAATCAGAAAGTTAAAAGACAGGCCGAAACTCTCATTGATTTAGGTATTGTAAATTTTTTCCCAGGTTTGCCTAATATGCAGACTCCTGAAATATACAGATCACATAAATACTTTGTCAATCTGACTCCGAAAGGTAATTATGACAAAACTGTTTTAGAGGCCGCTTCTTGTGGTTGTATTCCTGTGGCATCCAGCCCTGCGTTCCTTGATTTTTTAGGACCAGAGTTGAGGTTTACAGAAGATGAACCAGAGAGTCTATCTAAATGTTTGGAGAATCTTTTGTTAAATAAAGTAAAGGAAAGAGATGGTTATAGATTTAAGTTAAGGGAATACGTAGTTAATAATCACAATACAAGTCTTTTAGTCAAACGAGTCTTCGATTTATATGAATGAAACAGAGGTAAAAAAAATATATTATGTTGCAAATATGAGGGCTCCGACAGAAAGGGCTCACGGTATTCAAACGGCAAAAATGTGCGAAGCATTCAAAGAAGCCGGTTTTTCTCTTGAACTTATTGTACCCAGTACAAAGAGTACTCAGAATGACTTTAGTAAGTTTTATAATCTTCGTTGTGATATTCCTATAAAGCAAGTATTCTCTATCAATCTCTTTCCTAAGACAAGAATCGGATTTAATCTTAGGGCTCTTGTCTTCGGCATCTCATCTTTTCTTTATTTACGAAGTAAGCTTAAAAAAGAAAAAGGAGTGGTCTATGTTATAGACCATGACCAATTCTCGTTTAGTTTTTTAGTCTTTTTAAATACTTCAGTTTTTGCAGAGATTCATGGTCCTAAAATAAATATTTTGCCTAACATGCTTTTCTTTAAGAGGGTATCTGGTATCATCGCAGTAAGTAGAGGAGTTTCCGAAGGATTAATTGAGGATTTCAGTGTTTCTCCAGATAGAATTATCGTTTGTCCTAACGGTATTGATATATCATCATTTGATTTGTCCTTAGAAAAAGAAGAAGCCAGAAAACAACTTAAAATAGCTAAAGAGGGTCTATATGCTATTTATGTAGGAAAATTCTATGATTGGAAAGGCTTGGAGATTTTTCCTTACGTAGCATCAAAAATCCCCGATATAAAATTTTTTATGATTGGGGGGAGTGCTGAGGAATTTGGGGAAGTTTCTGGTGTGACTGATTATCCAAGCAATCTGATTTTCGGTGGTTCTAAACCTCATTCTGAAATTCCTGTATGGCTGAAAGCATCAGATATTCTCTTGGTTTCTGGAACAAAAAAAAACCAGTACTCATATAGAGAGACATCACCAATGAAAATTTTTGAATATATGGTTTCAATGAGACCAATAGTTGCGGCAGATACTCCGGCTATAAGGTCAATTGTTACAGAAAAAGAGGTTTTTCTGTATAAGCCGGATGATCACCAAGATTTAGAGAAAGTTATTAAAAATGCAGTAGAAGATTTGGAGACTGCTAAGATTAAAATGTGTAATTCATATAAGCTTGCAAAAGATTACTCGTGGAGTAATAGGGTTAATACGATTGTAAAATTTTTTAAAAAATGAAGATCGGGATAATAATGCATCCATATGGTGAAAAGAAGCCTGGGGGATTACCAAGGATTATTTTCGGTTGGGCAAGAGCTTTAATGTCTGCTGATAAAAAAAATGAGTATATAATTTTCTTTAAAAAAACTCCCGAGAAGAAACCAGAATTACCGGGGAAATGGAAAATCGAAGTCTTAGGTGAGGGAAGATTTTGGTTAGATAGACTATCTAAAAAGGAGTCCTGTGATATTTATATTTTCAATACTCCGGTACTACCTTTTTTTTGGAAACCAAAGAGATCTCTAACCATAACATTGGACTATCCATATAAATATCTTTCTGCAAAAAATTGGAGAGAAAGATTTTTTAGAATTTTTTTGGGATGGTATCATGGTCGCTCAATGAAAAGATCAAGTCATATTCTTGCTGTCTCTAATTCCACTAAGCAAGATACTAAAAAATTTTTTGGAATACCTGAAGAAAAGATCAGTGTTATTTATCACGGTTATACAGATATCTGTAAAGTATCCGAAACATCTTTAGATCTTCCAGACAATTTCTTCTTTTTTGCCGGCACTATAAAAGAGAGGAAAAATGTTTTTAACATAATTAGAGCTTTTGAAGTTTTTATCAGGAAAGATAGTGATTATAAATTTGTCGTCGGGGGTAAAAATGAAGGTGTGTATTATGAGAAAATATTAAATTACACTAAAAGCAAAAAAATAGAAGACAAGATAATCTTTCTCGGACATTTGAACGAGTCCGAGCTTTCGTTTGTGTATAAGAAGGCTAAGGCTCTTATCTTCCCAAGCATAGTAGAAGGCACGGGATTTCCTATACTTGAAGCTATGAGTTGTGGATTGCCAGTTATAACTTCTAATATTTTTGGACCAGCTGAACTGGGTGCAAATGGAGGGGCCGTTTTGGTAGATCCCTATGATCCTGAGGCTATTTTTGAGGCGATGAAAAAAATAGCTTATGATAAAGAATATGTAAGGGTCTTAAAGGAAAAGGGGATTGAACAGGCAAGCAGGTTTTCATGGATTAACACGGGTAAGGAGACCTTGGATCTGATAGAAAAAATATGCAAAAAATGAAAATTTGTTTTCTAACACATAACGTCAAAAGTGATAATGGGGCAGGTGTTTTTTCACAGAAGATTATTTCTTTTGCAAAGAGGGAGTTGAATGTTGAAGTCGAAATATTCGTAACGGATTCAGATGATTCAGATAATAAGCAGATTTTTAATAGACAAATAGGGAGATTAAAGAGTCTTTTAAACATAAGAAGGGCATTTAAGACTTGTGATATCGTTCACGCTTTAGATACTTATCCATACGGAGTTTTGGCAGCAATTCTTCTTTTGGGAATAAAAAGACCTCTAATAATAACCGCCGTTGGAACAGGTGCTATCGGGCATCTTTATCGGAAGAAATATTTCTGGCTGATGAAATATGCATATAGAAAAGCAGACAAAGTAGTAGCTATAAGTAATTTTACAAAAAGAGAAATTTTAAAAAAGGTAAAAGAAATAAATATAGATGTCATAAATCACGGCGTAGATAAAAAGTTATTAAAACCTGTTACAGATGATGGTTCTCTAAATGTAGCAAAAGATTTTAAACCATATATTTTAAGTGTAGGATCTTTAAGGTACAGGAAGGGGTACAGATTGAGTATTCCAGTATTTAAGATGGTTAACGATAGATTTCCTGACCTAAATTATGTAATAGTGGGTAAAATATATGCGGAAAGTGAAATCAAAAGATTAAAGAACCTTGCTAAGGAATTAGGGGTAGAAGATAAAGTGTTTTTTTTAACTGAAGTTAATTCTCCGACAATCTTACAGTCTTTATATCAAAATGCTGAATTGTTTATATTGATGTCTCAAAATACAGGGCATGATGTTGAGGGGTTTGGACTTGTTTTTCTTGAAGCGGCGGCAAATAAATTGCCTGTTGTCGGGACAAAAGACTGCGGTATAGAAGACGCAACACTTGATGGTCAGAATGGTTATTTGGTTGAAGAAAATGACGTCGAAGGCACAGCTAACCGGGTTATTGAGATACTTTCTGATCAGAATTTGCGAGATACTATGTCTCTATCCTCTAAAAAATTAGCAGAAAAAATGACGTGGGATAATATGCTTGTGCAATATAAAAAAATATATGAGAAATTGGTGAGTTAGCACGTAATAGATAATAAATAAATGATACCCAAATATTTCTGAATTTTTGGCGA
>PCWC01000047.1 GCA_002787175.1 Parcubacteria group bacterium CG11_big_fil_rev_8_21_14_0_20_39_22
CCGCACCCATTTCCTTTCCATATTTTTGCGGCTCCTCCCCCGACCCCTCCGCCGAAAGGCGAAAAAGGAAGAAAGGAAATGGGTGCGGATGGGAGCATATTCATCATATCACGAATATCGGAGTTTTTGATATTGCCTTTGCCAATAGATGATAGTAGTATATGAAGAAGTCAATCCATACAAAGGAATACGCCTATTTCGTCGAGAAATTGAAAAAAGCTCGGCAAGAGGCAGGATTGACGCAGGTTCAGGTTGCCAAGAAGTTAAAGCGACCACAATCGTACATCTCCACCATAGAGTCGGGGCAACAGCGGGTCGATGTTGTTGAATTGCAAAAGTTTGCGAAGATGTACGGGAAGGAGGTAAATTACTTTTTTAAATAATCACTATGTGGATAATTATTGTAATTGTCGGTTTGATTTTCGGACTATTTGCGTTTAGCCAAATTATCTATCCTTTAGTTTCAGCTTGGCCGCGGGCAAAGAAATTAGAGCGCGAGGGAAAATTGAAACAATCTATTCCTATCACTACTTTTATAATTGCACCGATTGTTTGGGGTACTTTGCTCGCAGCTTCAATTTGGATAGTAAATAGTAGTTTTGTGGAATACTCAAAACTCTACTACATTGTCCTCGGTTTTATTTTTGTCGTCGTTATTGCTCAAATCCCAAAACAAAACCGAGACCTTGAAGCCGATTTTAAAGATTCCTGGAAGAAGTATCTAAAAGAAGAATAAATTTATGTCAGTACAAAACTTTGAAGAAAAAATATCGGACGATCTAAAGTGGAATAAAGTTGAGGATATTCCAGATTTTCCACTTACAAATTTTGATGAAGTGAAGCGTGGCGTAGAAGCAAATAAATTTGCGCTCGGTATTGATTTCACGACTTCAAATCAGCTTGCCCAATGGCTCTATGGTCAAGGACACAAATATTTCTTTTTGCTTCTCGCTTCTACGCCAATTATTGTTGCAATTCTTTCAGTAATTTTAGCAATCGTATTAAGCAACTACTGGCTTCTCGTTGGTGTCGTTTTGGGATTTATAGGTCAGTTTATGTCCAACCCTTACAATCCTTCTAAAAACTTTTGGAAGCCAATAATCGGGATATTATTTTTAGTTTTTCTCTATGGCTTGTGGCAAGGAAAGGAAACAATATCCTACCTTTCCGCTTTTTTTGTTTTCCCGTTCTTCATAAATAGTTATCTTTATGGAATGAATCAGGGGAAACTGGAGCGCGTTGTGCTCCAGTCGGAAAAGATATTCATTTATCTTTTCCAAAGCGGAAAGTTAGGTTTGAGAGACAATACGACTGGTCAATCGCATTGGCATAGAGAAAAATAAAAATATGCATTTACTTACAAAATATCTGGTTGGTATTCTCTTGAGCATTTGGCCACTTTTTCTCATCAATGAGTTTGGAGTTGGTATGGTAGCGATTATTATTATCAATCTTTGGATAGGCATCGCAGTAGGTGAACACATAGCTAAACATGAATAATATGCAAAAAGGTTTTATACAAATACCAGTTTTGATAATGATACTTATCGGCACAGCTGTTGTTGGCGGTGGCGGTTATTATGCTGTAAAAGAAATTTCAAAAGCTGAACCTGTTGAAGTTGTGCAAGAAGAAAATGAAACTCTTGCGGCAAATGACGTTGCAACATCAACAACAGATTCTACGAAAGACAAAGAAGTTGGGGAGACTCCAGAACCCCAGGCACAAACCGTTGTTGAATCAGATAACAACTCAACAGACGACACTTTGGAGGTTGATACGAATACTGTCGTTGCGACAGAAATACCTAAAGGACCTTTACCAAAAAAGTATCCCCTTGATGCAAAGACTGAAGTAATTTGTATTGAAATTGAAAATCAAAACATTCCTAATACAGAATCCCTTCTTCGGTCAATCGTTGAGCTTTGTGACGAGGTAAAAAACGAAGTTTTTGAAACACAGGCAGATTTTACTAACATGACTGAGAGGATATCCGAAAAATGGGCATTGTGGCAAAAAATTGAAGCAGCGTACAACAGATCAGAAGATAGCGAGGAAGAAACTCAAGAACAACAAGCAGACAATGATAATTCTACCGAAGACGAAGAATCAACCACCGCCACGGCCGAAGAACTTTCAGAAAAATACGCAACCATTATTAAATTGACTGACAGCAACGGTAACGTTAATCCTCAATCTGAACATAATGAACAAAATCCTACATGGCTACAACCTTGGCCTACACTAGAAGTTGGTGGTACGGTCACTTTTACAGTTGATGTTGCAAACCAAACAGCAAATCCGGTTTCGTATCAATTTGTAGGCACGGGATTTCCTAACGAATGGCAAAGTAGTAACTCTGTGACAGTAGATATCGACGAGGATGTTTTTAATGTGGAAACGATTCATCTTCGTGTCTTTGTTAAAAATTCTGACTCTCAATATCGTGCGCCAAATTATGACGATATGATTCAAGTTTTTTACACTAAGGAATAATGTTGAATATGTCTTGTAAAGTAGCAACGGAACTAAAGAAGGAGATGGACGAGGCAGATATTGCACGCCGAAAAGAAATGCCCAATGCAACAAAACCATTGAATCAAGAAATCGGTTCTGGTTGGAGCACGAAAAGCTATAAGGAAAAGAGCAGCGTATACGAAGCAAAAAAAGAAGCGTACGAAAAGCACAAGAATAATTGCATCGATTGTCGAGCATAGTTGGGAGCCAAACCCACGTCGTTTTACAAATTTTCATAAAACGACGTGGGTTTTTGTGCGCGCACAGGGCGGGTGGGGCAAGCACAATGCATTACAACGAACGCTACCGAAGCTACTAAGCGAACACGAAGCAACACCGAGCAGGCATCGCGAACGAATGTGAGCGGCCAATGCGAGGTGCTTGCACAGTGTGAGCGAACGTTAGAGTTACCACGTACTCTGTATACGCGAGCGCCTCGGGCGCCACAAGGACGGAGAAAAGCGAGTTTGGGAGCGTTGCGACCTTACGAGATTTTTGAAGGACGAAGTGGCGGAACAGACCGCACCCATTTCCTTTCTTCCTTTTTCGCCTTTCGGCGGAGGGGTCGGGGGAGGAGCCGCAAAAATATGGAAAGGAAATGGGTGC
>PCWC01000055.1 GCA_002787175.1 Parcubacteria group bacterium CG11_big_fil_rev_8_21_14_0_20_39_22
CTAGTTTTTGTTTTTAGATTCTTTTTCATTTTTGTCTGATTAATTGATAGATTACTCTATGTTATCAGACACACTTTATTTTACAGTCCCAGCATAGAACATGTAGCTTGAACACAATGAGAGGAAGAGGTAACCTTTAATAGAAGACAATTTTTGAATTTTTGTAAATAATGTTTAAATTTACATTTAAGAGAAAAGGATATATGAGTGTCTTTGTTTGGAAATTCGGAAATTAAAAATTATTTGAAAATTGAGAATTGGAAATTAAAAATCCCTACTTCTTGTTCTAAGGTCTTCCTGTCTTTTTGGTCATAGTCTCATTGGCTCCCGGATTAACGTTTTCGGATATATCAAGACTCCAAGTTAAATCTTTTAGTTTACTATCTGACAATCTGGGAACATAAAGATTGGAAGCAGAATCATCCTTTTGCTCACCCGGTCTCTTTTTGTGTTCCGGTACCTTGGGAGTTTTTCTCCAAATATAGAGCTTGTTTCCGTACCAATATCTAAATGCAGCCTCGACTATTGCTATAAATGACTTGTTATTTATCTTGTAGAAAGCAAGAGCTCCACCAAGGGCAAGAGGAGGAATCATAAGAAAGACTGTTATAAAAAAAGGAAGTGGTGAAAATCTGAATATCAAAAACGCAAGACCTCCTGATCCGGCAAGGTAAATAAACTGCTTTATGGTAAGCGGTCCGAAGATCTTATCTTCTACTTCTATAAATTGTGGCACTTGAAAACGCATAATAGGTTTTAGTTTTTAGCTGTTAGTTTGCTTATCATACTATTTAACATCTTCATTACTTCAATCAATAATTCCTCCAATTCTTTATAATTAAAACAATTAGTATTTTTTAGTTGCTTGGCTATCTCTATTTGGGTGCCTAATTCACCACCTGATCCCAGTGAGATTCTTAAAAAATTTGTAAAATCCTTTTTGGTACTTCTGCACTTACTCTCGGCTATATTTGAAGGAATGGAAATCACCGCCCGTCGCATTTGAGATGTTAAACCATACAGTTCTTCTTTTGGAAAATTATCGGTCAATTCATATACTTTAACGGATAATTCAACAGTTTTCTGCCATACTATAAGGTCTTTGTAAGATTTAATTTTTGATTCTTCCTTCATATTTTAGTTTTTCCCAACACCTTTCCCTTTATCTTATTTCCTAACAGCTAACACCTAAAACCTATCACCTACCCCAACGGTTCCCTATAAGGATCCACTGCGTATGACTCTGGTGCTTTTTGAGGGGAGCTTGGTCCGGTTATCGCTTGAGGTTCGGCTGGATTTTGACTTTTGCCCGTGGGAGAAGAAATTTTGCTCAAGAGTGCATCTTGCGCTTTCGCTTCCGATTTTTGTGGAGGCGGAGGCATTATGAAATCGTTGCCAGATAAACTGCCATTGTCCCTATTTACAACATTGTCGGAAGGGTTACCGACACCATACTTTCCTTGTGAGGGAGGGTTTTGATTTTTAACATTTCCTTGAGCGTCGAGTTCTATAGCACTTGTTGGTCTTGGTTTTTCAATCTCTCTTAAAATATCCTCCCTTTTAGGTGCTGGAGGTAAGTTGGTGTCCGACTCATTTTCAGGCATTCTGGGTTTTTTACTGACGGGTGAGTATTGCCCCATTGTTTTATAAGGTGATTTTCTGTCTCCAACTTGATTAGCTTCGGTATATTGGTTTTGGCTTGATAATTTAGGCATATCGTTGCCTGTAGGTAGGTTCGCGGGAATACTTGTATCTTCCTGTACGTTTTGAACGGGTTCAGGAGTTTTTTGAGGTAAAGGTTTCTCTGTAGGTAGATGGGTCGAGGGGATAAATTGTACATCGGCAGATTTGTCTACAGGTTTCATCGGGGATTCGTTGGAATTTATACGGGTGTCTGTTTGAGTTTCTTCAGGACTTTTCATCATAGCTTCCCTTACTTTAAGGAGGACTCTTTTATTTATCTCTTCCGCTACCTGTCCGGCTTTGTCTCTCCTCTCTTTGCCTAACTTGGTGGCAACGGTATCAACAAAATCGTTTGTTCTTGTTTTTCCAAGTAGTATGCTTTTAGTCGCTTCGTATATTTCCCCTATCTCACTTATAAGCAGGTCGTGTCCTTCGCCAATATCAAGGACTGCAGGGGCGACTTCGATAGATTTTATGGCAGATTTTACCTTTTCAGGTAATTTAGAATTATCAAGTTCTTTATGTAAGTCTATGTCGTTATATACAGGCATAATTTGTTTTTAATTTAATTTTTAATTTTAAGATGTTGAAGTCCCTCCAGTGTTACCTTGGCTACTTGAATTGGAAGATTGTGTGGTCTGGCTACCTTTCATTGGTAGAGGTTTACCAGATGCTACAAATTTGACTCGTTCTGCGTCTGGCTTTTCTACACCTTCAGGTAAAGTGGCGTTATAAAATACCTTACCGTCTCTATCGTTTAACATCCAGTCAAGAGCGGTTAGGTTGGCTTCGCTCATAGCGGGTCCACCTTCAGTAAATTTCTTCCAGTCTTTATAGAGCTTGGTCACGATATATTCGTTGTCGGCAACATCTTTATCTCCCCGACCTATCGCTTTAAGTATAGATCTATCGAAATGTTCAATAATAACAGGTTCTTTTCTAAATCTTCCTTTCATACCTGCTATTTCGCTTGGAGATCGGCCTGCCAAATGTTGGTCTATCATCCCACCCTTCTTTGTGGTTTCATTATGCATTGCTTTAGCACCTTCCCTCTCCACGTCTGGCAAAGCTTCAAAGAATTTATTCCAATCCTCACCGACCTTTTTGAAGAGTTCTTTTCTATCGTCCATCATCACCTCTTTTTCCTGTTCCGTCAGTATGACTTGATTTCCTTTTTCATCCGTTCTGGTATGACCTATGCCGTAGGACATATATCGAGCTTCGTTTAATACGTGATCTTTTCCTAAACGGATTTCGTCTTTTATCATACGGCTGTAGTCGGAACTTCTTCTTATGTCTTGGACCTGACTTGTACGTAGGGATTCAGTAAACGCTTCCTTTCTAAAAATATCAGTCTCGCCACCTTCTGTTTTCGGTAGAAGATTAAGAAGTCCCAAATGAGTTGTCTCAAAAGATCTTATGTTGTCATAAATACGGTTTCTAAGTCCCGGTGCTTTCGGCTCTTCTCCTTTTCTGCCACTTTTAATCCATTTGTCGTATTCTTTTTTGTACTCTATTTTCTTTTCTTCAACATCGTTTACTTCATTGAGAATTTCGGAGAAATGTGCCTTTATCATTTCTTGTCCATCTGTCGGGGTAAATCCTCGGTCGGTATTTTCTATAGCGGCTTTGACTTGAGCGGCGGTAGCGTATCGCATTATGCTCGGGTCATATAGTGAATCTTCGGGCATATATTTGGCAAATTCTTTCGGAGAGATTCGTATAAGTGCCTCTTCTATGGTAGTTTGCGATTTTGCAAGTTCTCTTTCGAGGTTTTTTATATCTTCTTCTACACTACCTCGTTCTTCTTTTGTTATTGCTTTGCCTAAGGTTTCACTCTTTTCATTTATTTCTTTTTGTAGTTCGTTCTTCTCCTCATCTGTAGTCGCTTTGGATAAGGTTTCTTTTAGATCTCTTATTTCTCTTTGTAGTTTGTTCTTGTCCTCACCTGTCATTGTTATCTTTCCTTCCAAATATCCGCTCTTCTCTTTCATCTCTTTTTCAATCCTCTGATTTTCAATTTTCTCCCTCTGCGCGAGGTTTATAGCACCATTAATTGTATCTATACGCTCTCTCTTGGCTTTAAGATCTTTGTCACTCTGGTGAGTCTCCTCGGCAGAATACCCCCCCAATTTTTTATTGACCAAGGCACCGATAGTGCGTTCTCTTATAACCTTGGTAGACGGCTTGTTCCAAAACGCACTCTCATCCATCTTCTGGTTTAGATCTCTAAAGCTTACACGTTCCTCTTTTTTGGTATTCAATGTCGGTTTCAAACCTGAAAAAGTAATTCTGTTTTTCTCTTTATCCATTTTGATGAAAGGAACAGAGCCCTTATTTAAGTATTGCCTCGCAGCCCATCCTCCAACCCAAGCTGCTCTGCCTCCAAATCCCCTGCTGACTGTCTTTGCAGCTGTAATACCGAAGTTGGCGGTTTTACCTCCTATTGAAGTCGCTACAACCAAACATCCAACTATGAGTCCGATAAGGGTAAGGAAGTTTATGATGATTGAGAAACCGGTACCGCTTGTGAAGGTTGAAGCGAAACTGGCGTCAAATATAAACTTGGAAAAGGCTTCACTTTGTATGGCTGTGACCACCACATAAGCGAGCATCATATATAGTGGTGCAAAGAAGGACTGTTTGAGAAGCATATCCCACCAAGCGTTGGCTTTGCCTGAGAGACCGGGTAGAGCAAATGCCACAAAAGCAAGGGGAGATAAAATCATCAAAAAAATCAAAATAATCGCCCTACCAAGAAACATTAAAGATGTTGCAAGAAACACGAAGGCAGAAATTACAAAAAAGATTGAACCTGCAACCGAGATTAAAATCACATTTGTAGTGTTTACAAAAGTTTCTCTGCTGTTGCTGGCTTGTTTTATTAGACCGCTACTCTCTTCGTTTACTTTCCCAATGTCTCCTGTGTTATATATAGATTGGAGCTTAAAGCCTTGCATATAAGCGGCGGAGAGAGAATTGTCTCCTCTTTGACCGTCAGCTATTTGCTTCTCTGTCGGGGCGAGTATCGAATTATAGAAATGAATCGTGACGATATTTGATGCATCGACTACTGCCTGGGATATAAACAAACTAAAATTTATAAGAAGGGCTGATAGAACCAATCTTGCCAACATTCTTTTCGTGTTGCCGCCGGCAAGACCGAGTATGGTGCTTATCGATATATATAAAAGCACGAAAATGAAGCACAAGTTTGCAAGGTCTCGGAAGATTGTCCAACCGATATTTACCACAGGTATCGTATCCAAAAAAGCACTAAAATTCACCGTCTGGTCGATTGCCGAATCCAATATAAGACCGGAAAAGCCGAGAAAAAGTCCTGCAATAGATAGAGCTAAGGTCGCAAACCATGCCACAATGGAATTAAAACATTTAGCCGTATTAAAACCACGCCAGCCAAAACTACATCCTCCTGAGGACTCTTCCTGGGCAGGTGGCGGTAAAGGACCTGTGCCTTGACCAAAAGCGACCATCGGAGACAACACGGCAAATAGTATGAATATTATAAATGTAAACGTTAGAGCTTTCTTCATATCAATTTTCTATGGTGAGTCGGCTTTCATTTCGGCTTATCTCTTTCCCTTCTTCGTTACGAATAGAGGTTATCAAATTGTACTCTCCGAGCACAACCGTCTCTTTGACAGTGAAACCGTAATGTAAAACATTGTCCGAGTCTTTAGAAAATGAGAAAGTGTCTGGTATATTTACAGGATTTGGAGATGTTATAGAAGAATAGGTTTGTGAAAATTCTTGGACACCGTCTTTTGTAAGCCAGACCTCAAGTGGTGAAAGAATGTTGTTTATGACCGTGTTTGTACCCTCTTTTTGAAGTGAAAATGTAACCAATAAATTATTCGCATCTTGATCTGGTGATATAGAAAGTTCTATCGTCCCCTCATCATTACCGCTGTAAGTGTTGTCCTCATTTGAATCAATCCCGATCGACACAGATAGAGGCACGACTGTATCACCGTTATCAGATCCTTGGCTTGATTGATTTTGATTAACTTCGGTACCGAAGACTTTGACTTCCGCTATCGAGAGATAACCGTACCTTCTTTTGAAGATTTTTATGTAAGAAGCTTTCCTTCCTATTTTAAAAGTTTGAGGATAACTTATATTACCAATATGTATAGTTTCAACTATGCCGGTGTTGTTTTGTATAGTCTGGGAATAAGTTTCGTCTATGGCAAAAGGTTCGGTTGAAAGCAGTATTGTAACAAATGATGATTGGTTTGGGAGGTTAGGTCTCGGAACAAACTCGATTTCCTCTATATTTTCAATCTCATACAAATTTCCGAAACTATCTCTGGTCAAATCAACTTGCCACCAACCCAGACCTTCATTTGTAATAGCGGTTGTTTGCTCAGTGCTGTCAACCGCAAGCCCGGACGTATAAACCTGAAAATCACTGTAGGTCGAACTTTGTACGGTGGGTTTGTTTAGTGCCAAGTTTTTGCGACGAGGTTGCTCGCCTTCACCACTTGAAAAGCCAAAATCATCCGGCACAAAACCAGGTGCTTGATCTTCGGCAAACTGGTTTATTTCCGAGTTTCTGCAATAAAGTTGCATGCTGCTCAAGTTATCTTGGCTCCAAGGGGCGTTGTTGTTGTCGATCGCTTCTACTGGTTCACCGAACCTGTTGTTTGTCGAGTCGTATACTCCCACGAGGACTGTTCCATCTCCATTTACACTGTAGCTATCTCGTCTGAACTCTGTACAGGTGAGAGATATGTTGGCGGGTTTTGTGGCGGAGGCGACGGCAAGTTGCCTGTTAAATTCTGATTGGCTGTCCTCTGATACATAACCATCAAAATACGACCCTCCTCCCCCGCTTGGACTTTGCGATGAACCGAGAAGTCCAGTCGAGCTCATTACTTTGGTTAAAGCAAAATTGACTACCGCACTTAGGATTTCGTTTATCTCATCGGCAAACTCGAGTTCTCTAAGTTCTGCCGGCAAAACTTCTTGAAGCTGACCTTCTATAACGGAGCCCGGAGTATTTACTGTACATTTACCCTCGAGTCGTTCATGGTAAGCTTCTTCGCCTCCCGAATCACCTGATGGACAACTTTCCCAGGACATAAAGCCCTGTCCCCAATCGAGCTTATCAAGCTCTATATTGTGGCGACCTTGAATACGTGTGTCTATATCACTTGTGAGTTGAACAAAACTACCATAGGGATTGTTTTGAGGACTCCTATGCATTGCAAACCATTGGTTCCAACCTTGCTTACCTCCGAAATTTCCTCCGACAAAAGCATTGTGTATGTTTTCTTCAATATCGGTAAGCCGACAACCAATATAGTCACTTCGAGTGCTTGAATAATGTAAATTAAGGGCAAGACGTAAATCAAGATCAAACGGGCTACACAATATTTCACCTATATCGCCCAAGCTCCTTATAGATTCACCTATTACTTGGTCGCTAATGTCCCCCAAAAAACCCTCGGGATTTGTAACAAAAGTTGGTGAATCATTGAAACCTCCGTTTATCCAGTTGACTACGCTTTTTGTTACTGTTTTTATCATTATTTTACCGACAACCTTAACTGCGAAATCCAAAAAACAATCTTTCTTGGTTTGTGCAGCCTGCTCTTGTTTTATGTCTGAATTTATAGAGGCGTTTGCCCTATCAAAAACCGGTACACTTGTAAAACTGCTCGTCGCTTGATTTACGGCATCTCCCGCTTTTCCAGCAAGTCCCACCAAAAGACAACCTAAAAACGCATCGGCTTTTTGAGGGCGGGTAAAAAGTACACTCGGAGCTATAATAGAAACAACGAGTATTATTATTGTTGTTTTTTTAAAAAATTGTCTCAAGTTTCGGATTTTAGGAGGAAGAGTATTTGTTTCCATAATTATTTTACGTCGAGACTCTTTGAGAGAGTTTCTAAAAAACCCTTTCTGTTTTGGTACATCCAGCTCTTTGCCTCGACAAACTTTCGGCAAGCGATTATGCCAAAGGAAAAATTTTCCACCTTCTAATTATATACTACGCATAAGTACATAACCATCGTCTTTCTGTGTAAAAACAATTCCATTCTGGAGAAGAAATCCTCTTATGTTAGTTTGTGCTGTGCTAAGATTTTCCGCCGCCGAAATATAGAGCTTAAGACCGACAACCGCTTGGACAGGATCAGACAAAAGCATTTTCATTTCTGCGATCCCATCTATTATTGCCGTAAGCGAGTTTACGAGGATAAGATGATCATCTGCTGTGCCGTCGGGTACTGGTAATGAAAGTATTTCATCCCTTACAGAGGCATAATTTTCCAAAACAAGATTATATTCTTCTAAAATTTTTGGATTCTCCGTGGCGGCGGCGTTATTAAATATTACAAGTTCATGCTCTACTCGGTGGATTGGCGGAGATCCTATTATTTTACCCAACTTATTGCCATAGTCTTTTATTACGGCTTTATTTCCGGTTATTAGGATCGTTAAATCATCTCTTGAATAGGTCTTTTGTGGTGGAGTCGTGGCGGTCTCTTCTATGTTTTTGTATAAAATGTCGTAATAGTTACCGTAGGTAAAATCGCCGGCTTGTTTGGCTCCGGCATATTCGGCAAAAAGCTCTCTTGAGAACTTATCTGTCATTGTAAGGTCTTCTTCGATTTCCGGATTGACTCGGGATTCGACAATATCATCATCTAAAAGGTCATTTGGACCCGGTATGGTTGGATTTCTACCTCCCCTTACTTCATCAAAATCGCTTGTACCGTCCCCGTCTGTATCTTTAACAAAAATATCGGTTCCCCAGAGCTCCTCTTCCCAATCTTTCAAACCGTCTCCATCGGTATCTTTTATCAAAATGGCGTTTTGTTCGCGTCCTTCACTTGAGGTTGTGAGGTTACCGTCTGCTTCATCAGGAGATTTTTTGGCAACAATAAAAATTCCGACTGAAATTACAATTACAGTTATAACAATAAACACAAAAAAACGCTTCATAAAAAACATTATACCACCAACAACCCAAAGCGTGTAACCAAAAGCATAAAACATAAAAACATCACTCCACTAAAGACTTTGCGGAGCAAGCCTCGCAGGAGCAGAGCGACTTTACAGGTGAATCACCCGTTCTAAAAATCTCAATATGTAGGCAACCAGGTTGCCGTACTTTTAGCAAAACATAAGCAACCAGGTTGACCCCATTAGAGATTCTAAAATCTAAATTTACCTTTATTTTACAACCTATTTTGGAAAAACCGATTTACCAAATTTGTCCTTTTAAAGCAATTCAAGGTCCACGAATTCGCACACTTTTTAGAGCAATTAGAGTAATTTTCTTCTCCTTCTTCCCCTAACAGCTAAAGACTAAAAGCCAACACCTATTTTATGTTATAATTTAAAAGAATGAGAAAGGAAAAAATGAAAAAACCGGTAAAGATAAAAAAAGCAATATTTTTGACACTGTTTATATTCGCTGTTTTTTCAATCTCCGAGTCCCAAGCTACTGCCGAAGAATTTCAACGTAATTTAAAGCTCGGAGATGTTGGTGATGATGTAAAAGAGTTGCAAATATTTTTAAATAAGAGTGTAGATACACAGATTGCTGTCTCGGGTGTCGGATCTCCTGGTAACGAGACAAGATATTTCGGTTCATTAACCAAAGCTTCTGTTATAAGATTCCAAAACAAATATCGCATCGATGTTCTCCACCCTATCGGTCTCTCATACGGTACAGGGTATGTGGGTGAAATGACTTTGGATAAGCTAAATAATCTAAGTACGGTATCGAAAAGCCAAAATGGAAACAGTGAGGATCAGGACCACCAAACATCAATATCCACGAATTCTGTAGGTAATACACAGATAAAAACCCCCGATAGTATTCCAAAAGTTTTTTCGGTATCGCCAGAGCGTGTCAAACGTGGTGATGTCGTGACGGTTTTAGGTGAGAATTTTACCTCTATCGGCAACACGGTATATTTCAGATTCGGAGAAATAGAGGCAAGTTTTGGAAATTTGACGTCAAGTGATGGAAAAACTTTGTCTTTTGTATATGAACCTCCTAATGTCAAAACAATGAGTAAAGATGAGTTGATGGCACTTCCTCCTTATATCCTTTCGCAGATTACAGGTCCACTTGAGAAGGCGGGAGGTTCTATCGATGATTTGGTGGATCCGTATAGAAACTTAAAAAATGAGGAGGAACTTAGTGAATTTATGGAAAATAACGGCCGTTCTTTTTCTGAACTATACGATCCTTTTCATATCGCGGTAGAAAATTCAAACGGTTCTGTCGAGTCACTACAGCCGTTAGTATCCGGTTTGCGTAAGTTGGAATTTGGAGGAGGACAAACTTCAATGTTTGGAAAATTTTTATCATCGATTAAGTTATCGTTTCAAAAACTCATACCAGAAGCCGTTGCGCTGGCTCCGTATGGAGGTTTTAATGTCGGTATGGTTCTCCAATGTACCTGTGGTCCAGGATATTTAACTTTTATGACGGATTTCTCGAACAGCGGAGGCACAGGACTTTATTGGATTTATCCCGGCTTCAGACCTATTTCAGGAAATCCCAGAATTTCTGGATTTTATGTGGGTAAATTTATAAGGGGAGGACAATGTGCTATGAATGCTGGTCCTTCGTGTTTTACCATTACTGCCAATATGCCTGTATACCCTTGGGGTGAATCTGGACAAGGAGGTTATTAGGCATCCTTTTGGGGACGGCCTTTTGTAATAGTCTCGTTCTCCTTTTCAGCATCTTCTATTTCTTAATGGTTGTTCCCAGTATTGGACATACAACACAGAACCCCGCTATGTTAAAGCTTCGCGGGGTAGCATAAAACATATAACGTGCAGCACGAGAGAATAATTTACAATTTTCAAATACGGAAGCCATATAAGATCCTCATGCTCTATGTTTTCCCTAACAGCTAAAACCTAAAAGCTAACAGCTATTTCCGATTTGCAACAACAAACACCTCCATTCTTCTACAGACAAATCCTCTGCTCTCACTTTTTCTTCAATCCCACATTGTATTAAAATCGAAGCATCTAAATCTAAATTCCCGATAAGTTTCTTCCTTTTTTGTGAGAATCCCTTCTTTACCGTCTCAAAAAATCTTTTTTCTGAAAATTCGGTGAAGAAATTTTTTGAGATTTCTCCTATGTGAAGTATTGCCGAATCGACTTTTGGAGCAGGGACAAAGCTCCCCGCCTTTACAGTTTCGATATATTTAGGTTTTCCATACGCTTTTACACTTATCGAAAGAATACTTTCCTTTTGGTTTGACGCTACAATTCTTGACGCGACCTCCTTTTGTAATAGCAGTGTCATTGATGATGGTAAACATTCGGTCTCCAGGAATTTTCGGATAAAATGACCGGTAATGTAATAAGGAAGATTGGCAACTATTTTGTAACTCTGGGTTTTAAGTCCTTGTGACGACGATTCAAACTCCAAAGCGTCTTTATGTACTATCTCTAAAGAATTTGATTTTATATATTTATCAAATTTCTCGCTTAAAAACTCTATCAGCCGGTCATCCTTCTCTATAGCTATTACTTTCCCTGCTTTTTCCAATAGTTTTTCGGTAAGCACTCCTTCTCCAGGTCCTATTTCAAGCACGATGTCGTTTTTTGATAAATTTGCTGCCTCTAATATCGACCGAATTGCTTTTTCGGATTTTAGGAAATGTTGCCCAAGTGATTTTTTCTTTTGCATTTTGTTTCAGTTTTAAGAGGTAGTTCTTAATCCAAATAGATTGTCTTACCAGCACCTTCAAACGCTGTCTCTTCTTTTTTTAAAAACTCTTCTTCTATGTCGAGTAAAAATTCCGAAGGTACGTTAACTTGTGTGCTACCGAAAATTGTTCTAACTGATGCGTAAGAAAGGTATAATTTTTTCTTAGCTCTGGTCAATGCGACGTAGAAGAGTCTCCTCTCTTCTTCACTCGCCGCGTCGTCACCACCCCCTTCGTCAAATCTTTGGTGAGGAAAGAGTCCATCTTCAAGTCCAGTTATGAAAACATATGAAAATTCAAGACCTTTTGAAGCATGTACGGTCATAAGTCTTACAGCATCGCGGTCTTTCATAAGTTCATCTTGGTCGCTTGAAAGCGAAACATCGGTCAAGAATTTTTCAATCGCCGACTCTGGAGATAGTGTGTCGTAGCGGGTGGCGTATGTAGCAAGCTCCTGGATGTTTTGCAGACGTTCCATCTCCTCTTCGCTCTTACCCTTCAGAAGTTCTTCAAATCCAGATTTTTTTATGATGTACTTTATCGTGTCAGACAGCTTTTCCGTCTCGGAAACCTTTTTAATGTTTTCAAGCAACAGATAAAATGAATCCACCTTCTCTTTCGTTGCATTGGGTAAGGTCTCTCTCTGTCCACTCATTATTTTAAGCACAGTGGTTTTCCCTATACCCCTTACAGGACTATTTATAACACGCTTTAGATCAGTAAGACTATCAGGAGATAGTGATGCTCTTAAGTAAGAAATTATGTCTTTAACCTCTTTTCGCTCGAAGAATCTTATACCAAGAACTTGGTAAGGGGTGTCGTTTGAAAGAAAAGCTTCCTCAAGCGCTCTGCCTTGAAAATTGGCACGGTAAAGTACTGATATTTCTTTGGGAGACACCTTGTGTTCCTCTATAAGCTCTTTGGCCTTTGCGGCAACAAACCCAGCCTCATCGTTTTCGTCATATCCTTCATAAACAGAGATTTTATCTCCCTCTCCTAATCTGGTAAACAAATTCTTTTCTCTCCTGAATTTATTTTTTTCTATTATTCTGTTTGCGACCGTTAGTATTGTTTGTGTAGAACGATAATTTTCTTCAAGCAAGACTACCTTAGCCTCAGGATAATCTTTTTCAAAATGAAGAATGTTCTTTATGCTTGCCCCTCTCCAGGAATATATTGTCTGGTCTATATCTCCAATAACAGCTATGTTTTTATGCTTGTCAGATAAGAGTTTAGTTATCTGGTACTGGACTTCGTTGGTATCTTGGTATTCATCTATATGTATGTAAGACCACTTTTTTTGATAATGTGAAAGTAGCTCGGGGTCGCTTTTTAGTAGTAGTACGGATTTTAGGAGAAGATCATCAAAATCAAGAGCTTTTTCTCTCTTTAATATCCTTTCATACTCTTGCCAAATTTTTCCTATGGTTTCTTGGGTGTAACCGCTGGGATTATTTTCGACATATTTTTCTGCTGTAACCACGTTTCCCTTCTCTCGACCTATGACCGACAGGACTTTACCGGGGTCAAATGTTTTGGTATCGACATCACACATTTTCATCGCTTCTCGGACCGCTTTTTTTGAATCGTCTCTGTCATAGATATTAAAATGCTTTGGCAAACCGAGCTTTAAATGTGCATTTCGTAGGATAAAAACTCCAAGAGAGTGAAAGGTGCTTACAAAAGGTTTCTCTCCCGATTCTTGTCGGGTTTCGGACGATATGAGCTTCTCGACTCTATCTGACATTTCCTTAGCCGCCTTGTTTGTAAAAGTTATGGCAAGAATCGAAGAAGGAGATACTCCTGAATGTATAAGGTGGAGTATTCTGTGAGTTATCGTTTTTGTCTTACCGGCTCCTGCTCCTGCTATTATAAGAAGTGGTCCCTCCTTGTGTTCTACAGCTTCAAGTTGTTTTTCGTTTAGATCCTTTAGATGAGATTCGTGCATGAGAGAGATTGTAGCACATAACGGGTTAGCTGTTAGATTTTAGGTGTTAGTTGTTAGGGATAGGATGGCTTTCGGTTGTAGATAGTAGCCTGCCAGTCCTTCCGATGGTTGGGAGCAGGCGGGCTTTTAGGAAGAAAAAACAATACGAAATGCCAATGAGGATATGAAAGGGCGAATAAGAAAATCTAAAATCTGGAGAGATAATTTTTTAATTCCCAAACCAAGAGAATGTAATCCAGTCTGCGAATGGAATTCTCCTTTTTCGGACGATCCTTACGGAGGGAGACAATCTACTAATCCGCCGTGGCGGACTAATCCTCAAAATACTGATTCCTTTTTCTTTCTAACACCTATTCCCCTCCCTTTTTCCTAACAGCTAACACCTAAAACCTAACAACTATTCTTGCATGACTAAGTTCACATACATATTGCACTCATTAACCAAATGGGCACAAGATGAAAATACAATCAAAATATCGAGGAATTAAAGGG
>PCWC01000046.1:0-414 GCA_002787175.1 Parcubacteria group bacterium CG11_big_fil_rev_8_21_14_0_20_39_22
CGCCGAAACCCCCGCCCGAATTCCCCAAAAAGAAAACAGCGGAGCAAGCGGAGGATTCCTCCCCAAACCCCTCCTCCTCCGCTTGCGACTTCCGAATTCAAAAACAAATGAGCCGAAGTTTTGGCAAATCCTTTCCCCAAAAAATAGTTTTGCCAAAACTTCGTCCGCATTGTTCCGCCACCTACCTGAATACTTGGAAGGCAGAACCCCAAAGAAAAATGTCCTTTCCATTTTCAAGAAAAATTTCACCCCCGCCAAATCAAAAAAGCAAGAGACATTTTTCTTTGGGGTTGCCGAGGCTCTGCGAGGCAGTGGCGGAACGATACGAGCGTACGATTTAGTTTCAAGCCACCACGCGCTCCGCGCGTGGTACATCAGTGATTTTGGAAATAGGTTCGAGCTTGGTACAATAAA
>PCWC01000046.1:427-14050 GCA_002787175.1 Parcubacteria group bacterium CG11_big_fil_rev_8_21_14_0_20_39_22
GAAAGCTCTGGGAGAGCTTTCGTCAGGAATCGAAGGGCTTTTGAGTCTTCTTTGGAGTCCCGAAGGGCGAACAAAGAAGCCAAAAGGCATACTGGTCGTGTAACGACCGATAAGCGTACTCGCGGTCCTGTCGATGGCACCCGAGCAAAGCGGGGAGGTAAACAGTTTCCCAACGGCTCAACGCCGTTGAGCCGTTGGGGGTTTGTCTGTGGTTCAAACGATATTCACTCAAAACTTGATTTATGTTGATATAATAATTTTAAAAAATGTTATAATATTCCCAATATGGATCAAGAAGAAAGAGAGTTGTTGCGTCGAACGGCGAAATTGGCGCAGGAAAACAATCAAATGCTAAAAAAGATGAGGAGGTCAGCTTTCTTTGGTAAATTGTTGCACCTTTTCTATTGGGTTGTTATTATAGGTCTCTCTGTTGCGGTTTACTACTATGTAGAGCCGTATGTAAGAACAGGAATAGATTTATATGGCGAAGCGGGACAGAAGATACAGGAGTTAAGGGAATTACAATAAGCTGAGATAGCTCAGTTGGTAGAGCATTCCCCTGAAGAGGGAAGGGTCCCCGGTTCGAGCCCGGGTCTCAGCACCAGGATAGTTTGTAAGTTGGAAGTTAGAGGTTGGTAAGTTAAAAAACCCTTTCATTTGAAAGGGTTTTTTGTAGAACTTTGAATTACGAAATATGAATTTTTCCCCAAGAAACCTATTTCGTAATTCAAAGTGTAGGACCTACGCAAATGGATGAGATTCGAGGCGCACAAGGATTTTATCCTGAGTGCTATTGCTTATAGAGCGAAGGATAAAATACCGCAGTGCAACAAAGAAGCTTACCGCTTACGTAGGTCCTATCTAATTCGATTTTACTTTTAGCTTTGTCTGCTTACCCTTATCCAACTTCGGCAATTTTATGATGAGTAGCCCATTTTTCTCAATAGCTTCTGCTTCTTCTATGTCAACTTCTTGTGGCAGAACTATGCTTCGTGAGAATGACCCCCAGTACAATTCTTTGTGATAGTAATCTTCTTCTTCAGCTTCTTTTGTTTCTTCTCTTGATCCCCTTACTGTAACCATATCTCGAGTTATTGAAATATCAAGATTTTCTGGTCGAACTCCTGCAACGATAGTTTTAATTACTATATTGTCTGGAGTCTGGTAAACATCTACGGTAAGTTGACCATCTTCCTTTTCCTCGTCGAAAAGACCTTCCTCTCGTTCTTCAGAATCATTTCCTGTCTCTTCCATTACGGCCCCGTCTTCCTCGTGTATTACACCGGTTAGTCTTTCAAAAAAAGATCGTTTGTTTTTTGGCATAGTGTTTTTTGTAGCGGACACTTTTATTAGTTTGATGTCCTTATTTGAAACTTAATTATATCACAAGGTTTTGTATAAGGTAGTGTGTAAAGTATTTTTTTGTGGAAAACTATCTGTTAAGATCCATATCTAATCTTACACGATTAAGACTTTGAACAGATTCTTTCGTAATGAGATTAGAGATATGTTCTAAATAACATCCAAACCTTTCGGATTTTTAAAACGCTTAACTTTTTCAAAAATAACTAAGAGAAGCAATATTGAAAGCCAGACTATTCCAAATACAACAAAGATTCCGTATTGAGTCATGTTTCTAAATAGATCCTCGAGAAGAGCGTAATTAAACAAAGTATGAAGTACTGTCGCCACGAAAAGACCAGCAATTGTAGATAATATTTTTATCGCGCGAGACTTATAAAAAGTAATAGCAATAAATACTCCTACAACTCCTGACGCAAGGACATGAAGCAAAGACGCCCCTATAAACCTTAAATTGCCGGTTATCACTCCTCCTACGACGTCTCCGTTTAATAGGTCGGTTATTATAAAAAAAGAATTTTCAAGTGCCGCAAATCCGAGAGCTGCGGTAATCATATAAATAACGGCGTCTATGGGCTCATCAAAAGCCTTTCGCTTAAAGGCTCCTATATAAGCAGCAACATATTTAAAAAATTCTTCAATTCCTGCATAAACAATTATTGTATACAATACAATTGAAGCTGGAATAATACTCTCTGCCAATTTCTCGGCATGATAAGATGTTACAACTGCAAACATTCCCAACACGAAAGCAATCGCTATAACCTTTTTAGGTTCCGGATGAATCCTATCTTCTTGTAACCAGAATATAAGCCAAAAAATTGCAGGCACTATCCCTCCTATTGCCGAGAGTATTATGGGTAATATATCCATACAATAACCAAGTTCTAATTAGTGTGTTGAGGCCACTCTTCCACCATTAGCATTTTTTCATTTCCCATTTTTTGCCAGATTGATTCTGTGACGAAAGGCATAAAAGGATGAAGTAGCTTAAGTGAAGTAGCGAGTATGACATACAGAGTTCTTTGTTTGGATTTTTTTTCTACTCCGTCCGGACCGTTTAGAATCTCCTTCGAGTCTTCCAATATTATATCAGCCACTTCATGCCAGACATAGTGGTATAACCGTTCAGCGGCAAGGTCCATCCGATATTTTTCAATATGTTCCGTTACAAATTTAGTCTCTTCGTCTAATTTTTCCAAAAGTTTTTTGTCGCTATCTGTGAGGTTGGTATTGCCATCGGGCGTTTCTGAGCCAACGTTTTCAAGTATAAAGCGGGAAATGTTCCAGATTTTATTTGCAAATTTTTTGTAAGCTCTGACTTTATCTTTTGACAATGACATATTTGCCCCTGGAGGGTTAGCTACAACAAAAGACATTCTGGTAGCATCGGTTCCAAACTCGTCTGCGAGGTCTATAGGCGATAGTACGTTGCCCTTTGATTTACTCATCTTCTTTCCTTTCTCATCAAGAATCATTCCGTGGAAGTAGACGTCCCTAAAAGGTACTTTTTTGTTTAGATACAAGCCGAACATTATCATTCTTGGAACCCACTTAAACACAAGATCTGATCCCGTTTCCATAACATCGGTAGGGTAATACTCCATATCTTTTCCGTCAGGGTATCCAAGGGTCATAAGCGGCCATTGTCCTGAAGAAAACCAAGTGTCAAATGTGTCAGGATCTTGTTCCCAATCGTCTCCAGGTTTTTGCTTGGATACGATTATTTCCTCTTGTTCTGAATCTTTGTTTCTAAACCAGGCGGGTATTCTTATACCCCAAACGATCTGTCTCGATATATTCCAGTCTAAAGGTCTATTCATCCAGTGTCTGAATATCTTTTCATGATGTTCTGTTAAAAAACGATATTCTCCTCTATCCAATGACTCGAGTGCCATTTTTGTAAGAGGCTCCATTTTGACAAACCACTGGTCCTTTACCTGAGGCTCTACTACTACTCCCGTCCTTTCACATATACGGACAGCGTGTGTGTACTCCTCATCTATTTTTACAAGAAGTCCCTTTTTTTCGAGTTTCTCCACTATTTTTGGCCTAGCTTCGGCTATACGCATACCCGTAAATTCTTCCGCTATCGGTAACAGTTTCCCTTGCCAATCAATTATCTGCTCCATATCAAGGTTATGCCTTTTTGCTATTTCAAAATCCACAGCACTATGCCAAGGAGTAATGGTCATTGCACCGGAGCCCATTTCCGGATCGGCGGCCTCATCTTTTATAAGAGTCGCAGTTAGCGGTCCGTTTATCCATTCTATTTCAAATTTTTGACCATTGTCGTAATCTTTATATCTTTTGTCATCAGGGTGAACAACCACATATTTATCACCGAATTTTGTTTCGGGTCTCGCTGTGCCTATGGTAAAAGGTCCGTATTTAAAGTAATAAAAAGGATCTTTGCGCTCTTCAAAGTCTGTTTCAATATCTGACAGAGATGTTTGGTATTTGGGATTCCAATGTATGCTACGTTTTCCGCGATAGATTAAACCATCTTCGTACATCTTTCTAAACGTATCTTGAACCTTCGAAACTATTTCTGGCTCCAGTGTAAATGTGTTGCGAGACCAGTCACAGGATGTCCCAAGCTTTTTTACATCGTCTTCCATAATGTGCTTGTTATCCATTACGAAGTCGTATATCTCTTTGTAAAGATCATCGCGATTCATACCAAATCGTGACCGACCTTCTTTTTGAAGTTTTTTCTCGTAAACGCCTTGTGTTTCAAATCCCGCGTGGTCTGAGCCGGGCAAAAGTAGTGTTTTTTTGCCTCTCATTCTATTAAATCTTATGAGGATATCCTTTAGGGTAATATCAGCACCATGACCTGAGTGCAATCGTCCGTTAGCATTTGGAGGGGGCATAACTATGCAATACTTTTCTGGTCGGTTTCCGGGGAGATTGTCAGGGTTAAAATAACCACTCTTCTCCCATAGAGTGTACACTTTAGATTCCTCGGATTTCGGGTCGTATGGTTTAAGAAATGATTCGTCCATTTTAAAAGGTATCTTTAAACACTCTTAAGCTAAGCTTTGACTCACTCCGACTCTCAGTGGAGCGCTAAGTTCGAGCTTATTATGAATATATGGGTATATATTATCAGAAATTTTAGAACATGTCCCCAATCTCATCGCTCAAAAACCTTTTTAAATACGAAACTATGCACGGGGTATGCCTTAATGCTTGTCGCGCTGAGGTCGGAATAGGATCTTAGAAACAGCGGTGAATTTTTTTTGCAAAATAAAAAAATAAATTTAAATAAATATTAAAACTTGGTTCAAACTATAAAGGACATTTATTTAGCATAAAAGACATTTAAATCCAAATTCAGGGAGTAAGTCAATTTTGTCCTTTTAGGGAAGATTCAAAGAACTTGATTCAAGCTGTAATATGTTGTGAAATATGTACTTTCTGGACTATCCTAAAACTCTATATTGAAGCTGGATGATCTAAAAATGACCTATATAATTTAAATTTTTGATAAATTCCGATTTATTTTTGCTTAAAACAGATTTTTAGCAGAGTCGATTTTTTGCAGACCCTTGCTAAAGTTGAATTTCTCTTGCATTTTATTGTAGAACGTGTAGAATCACTTTTAGTTGATGTGGGTACTAGTTGCCCTACTATACTATGTTTTAGTAATCTCTGTTCATTATCTTAAGTATTTATTCAATTTTCTTGCAATTTTTGCAATAAATTTGAATTTGGTTCGGCTTATAGCTTATGTAGAGTTTTAATTGAGCAGAGGGTGGTTTTATTATATTTATTATTTATATTCATTAATTTATGAAAAAGATTGTACTTGGATTCGGTGTTGTGGCATTCGTAGCGGCAGTTGTGGTAGGTACGACCGGTGCTTTCTTCACTGATAGCGAAACGACGGGAGATAACAGGTTTCAGGCTGGAACCCTTTCTATCGATATAGATCAAAGTTCTCAAGGTTCTTTGCCTATAATTGTTGATAATTGGGCTCCGGGTGAGACTGCGACGGTGAGATTTGATGTCGAGAATACCGGGACTTTACCATTAAACCTAAGAACATCGTATAACGGTTCTTGGAATTTTGCTGGAGACCCTGGCTACTTTAAGGTAACTAAGATTGAACGCTTTAATGAAAGTAACTCAACTTGGGCTACTCTTGCGCAAAGTACGAACGGAATTGGTACCGGTTCACAGGTATATGTAAGTCCTACTGGTGCTGAGGCAAGTTTGTATTCGGTATCGCCTGGAGAGATTGTACGTTTAAGACAGGTTGTACTTTTTGATTCTCAAGCAGGTAATGAGTTTCAAGGAAGGACATATACAGCAAATATAACTGTTGATGCAAAGCAGGTTAACGAGGGTGCGACATGGCCTGATTCTTCTCATGTAGCTATTGGATGTTCGGCAAATGAAGAGGTTAGAATAATAGCAGGTGAAGGAAAGATAATCGTTACTTGGCCTACTTCTACAAATGGAAACAGAGTGCTTGAATCAGCATCTTCCATTACTGGACCTTGGAGCCCTGTTGGGGTAACTCCTTCTATTGTTGAAAATTGCTATGTTGTAAGTCAAACAAACAATAGTGCGTCTGGATTCTTCAGACTTTCTCCTATAGACAGCGAAGCTGCAAGAATAACTATAAGCAGTCCTGCAAATGGTGAGACTGTGGTTCAAGGAGGGAAACTTAACTTAAAATGGCAAACTACCAATATAGACAGTAATGATAAGGTTACTCTACAGCTTAAGAATGAGAAGACTGGTTCATACACAAGTATCGCAACGGCGATTGGTAATAGTGGATCATATTCTTGGTCTGTCCCTTCAGGTCTTGAAGTCGGGCAGTACAGAGTTGCAATAAACAATTGTCATTCCTTCAATTCAAACCCTTCAGAGTGTACAAGTGTTGAGGGCGCGACGTTTGAGGTAAAGAAGAAAGATGATGTTGTATCTGGAACTCCTTCGATTAGTATTACATCTCCAGCAGCAAATTCTTCAATAACAGTTGGAAACACTGTAAATATAAACTGGAACAGCAATAATATGCCTTCAGGTGATTTGATTGCTATACAGCTTCGCAACGTAACTTCAGGCAGTTTCACTTCGATTTTTACAGCAATATCAAATGATGGATCGGAATCTTGGGTAGTACCTACAAATACTACTCCAGGAACTTACAAATTTACTGTTAACAATTGTATTTCGAGCAACTCTTCGACTTGTGTAAGCTCTGAAGGTCCAGAATTCAAGATAATCTCGAAGACAACAGACCCAGTTGGGGATAAAACCCTATCTTTTCTATTCCCAAGTAGTGATGTTTCTTATACTCAAGGTGAGTACACCGTGATTCGATGGACCTCAGAAAATATCGGTCTGGATGAAAAAATATCGATTAATTTAAAGAAATCGGACGGTAGTTATGTCAATTTGCTTACAGGAGTTAGAAACGGAGTCGGTAAAATTGGCTGGACAGTACCAAGTGATTTTGGAGCAGGTAAATATCAACTTATCATAAATAATTGCTCATCTGCCAATACAGGTTCTGGATGTGTAAGTGTTAGTGGTCCAAATGTTACGATTAAGGAATCCAAAAGCTCAACACTTTCATTGACTAATCCTTTCCAAGGAAACACCTTTCAAAAAGGTAAATCTCTAACAATATCTTGGCAAACCGAAAATCAACCTGCAGATGGTAAAGTAAACATATTCCTCAAGAATGCTTCTACAGGCGAAATGCAAGAGATAATTGTCGGTTACAGAATGTCGAATCACGGTCTAACCTTTGGAATACCAGTATCGTTTAAATCAGGTCAGTACACAGCTATTATCGGTTGGGATTGTGATTCTTTAGGAACAACATGTTACAGTAGAGCAGAAAGCGGTGTGTTTAACATAACGAATTAAACACAATAAGGCTTTGGTGGAGGATAGATTATTTGATACGGATTTCAGACAATATGAGTCCGGTGAAAATGAGTAAATGAGGTTGAAATTCAAAATAAAAAATCTGGTAGCATATATCCTATTCACCCTTGTTGTGGCGTTCGTACTATTTCCGGTCTTACCATTTGAAGATATATATGATCTAAAGTTGGTAACAGCCGGTTCAATGGAACCAACTATACCTCAAGGATCTGTAATACTAATATATCAGAAAGATGATTACGAAATAGGTGATATAGTAACATTCTCAAACGACTTAAAAGGAGGAAATGATACGTACGTTACTCATAGAATTGTAAGGACTACTGTAAATAGTGGTGAAAAGCAGTATACGACTCGCGGTGATGCCAATGAATACTCAGATTTCGATAGTATTGTCGGAGAAAATGTAAAAGGGAAGGTTCTCTTCCATATCCCATACGCCCATTCGGTCCTGGAATTCATTAAAAAGCCCATAGGAATATCGTTGCTGATAGTTTTACCAACAATATTCATAATTGCGGATTTTATAAGAAATAGGAGACAGGCGGTAAAGGAATCGGATGATGAGGGTGAAGGATTATAAAAGACAAAAATAAAGGACAAAATTATTTATGACTCGTAAAACTTACAAAAAATCAATATTTGTTCTATGTTTGGGAATATTTGCATTCCTACTTTATCCTGCACCTCAGGCATACGCTTTCTTTGGAGAGAGGAATAATATTGAGGCGGTATTTAACACTGGTAAGCTTGGATTTTCAATCGAATCTGAATCGGGGGCAAGTAGCCAAACCTTTACTGAGACTCGTGATGGTAATTGGCAGTCAGTTATCTCAAAAACCGGAACATTGGATTTTAGGTATGGAGTTTTTGTGGATAATATTGCGGGTGACGGCGGACTCTGTGACAGGATGAGGATTGTTATGGTTAAAAACGGACAAGAAATTTACAGAGGTTCGTTGTCTGGTAGTAATGTAAGTGCATTATATAATTCTTCGGATACGTGGGATTTTAGACTTATTGCTCCTGATACAAGTTTTGGGGAGTCATGTTCTTTTTCCCTGGCGTTTAAGGCATGGCAAGACAATTTTGAAACTTACTACCAAATTAATGGGGGATTTCGTGATCACAAATCTATAAATGTGACACTAAGTACTCCAGATGCACCTGTAACCAATTCAATATCTAAGTCAGATGTTTCCGTAGATTCAAGTAGTCAACTATCGGATGATCTGTCGCAAAAAGATGAAGGTAAATTCGAAGTCAATTCGGAAGAAACTAAGGTAGAAGATAAATCTGAAGAAAGTGGTGAAGAGAGTAGTGTCGGAAGTGACCTAAGTAAAATTGATGTTGGTAATAGTGGTGAAATCAACGATAATGATATTTCCTTAGATGATAAAAGTACTGAATCTACAGTAGAAAGTGTGCAAGCTGTTGATAATACTCATAACTCGGATATAGGTGTCTCATGGAGTAAGTACGGAAGTAAAGAAACGAAGAGTGAGAGACTTCCTAAGTCTCAGACCGTAACAGAACCCGATTTGGGTCTCGAAAGTGGCGCCAGTGAGGGTGATTCAGAAAATCTCATAGATGAAAGAAGGATAGAAACCTCAAAAGGTACGAATTCTGAAAATCGTGACTCGGGAGAGAAGAGGGGGTCCAGTCCGTTAATAGTGGCAGAAAAAACATAAAGGACATTATAAAGGACATATTACTGTGATTTTCTACAGTGCTTAGAGTTAAACCTATGACAAAACAAATAATAAACAAGAGAAAATCCCTTTACTTCACTATTGCGATTTTTTGTGTCGGAATTTTAATTCCGTTTAACACGGCTTTTTCACAGGAGGGCGGTTCGACCATTGACGTTCAATTTGAAACCCGACCGATGTTTCTTAATTTGAATCTAAGTCCTGGACAGAATCTCGAGAAAGATATAGTCGTAACCAATAACTCAGATAAAGATGATAGAGAGGTCCTTGTAAGACCAATAAATATAATCGGTTGTTTTGGAAGTCCTGTGTGTATATCGGATAAACTCATTCTAAGGATTGAAAGTGGAGGAAACATTTACTTCAACGACAGCTTATCTTCTTTTTACAATGCATCCGAGGTTTCATTGGGTGAAATAGACAAGGGTTCTGAAAATAGCGTCAGGTATACGTTTAGTGTTTTCTTTGAGCCGAGTTCTTCCAATATCTACCAAAACCAATCTACTGGTTTTAATATGCTACTGCACGTAAGGGGGGAATTGGATGGACCTACTGATGAACCAGAGGAACCGGAGGAACCAGAGGAACCAGGCGGTGGAGGCGGTGGTGGCTCAGGTACTCCACCAGGGGGAGGAGGTGGTGGCGGTGGAGGCGGTGGACCTATAAATCCCTTGCCGACTCTTTCAATATACAATGTGCGAGTGGTAAACCTAAATCCTGGTGCTGGTACAGCGACCGTACTTTGGGAAACTAATTTAGATTCGACAAGTCGAGTTGTCTACGGTCTTTCCAACAATGGTCCATATAGCTTAAATGTATACTCTCCTAATTTTGGATATAGTAACGGAACATCTATAAGTACTAATTTAACGAGGTCTCATAGTGTAGATTTGTCAGGACTTGTCGTAGGTGAGGTCTATAGATACAGAGTGTCATCAAGTCAAAGGGTAAATTCTCTGCCTACAATAAGTGATGAAAAGGTATTTGTTTTGACTGTCGCTGTCCCACCTCAGACTGGCGGAGGGACAGTGACTCCTCCTGTTGTTAGTGGCGGTGGTGGTGCTCCAATATTTGGTGAACCGGGTACGATAACAGAACATGACGACGAAGATCTGTTTGATGATAGAAATTTGGCAGCATCGATTTTTGGATTGCCGGAAAGCTGGACGGAATTCTTTATCTGCCTTTCGATACTCCTTTTGATTATCCTAATTGCTTATCTTGTATGGATATATTGGGGAGAGTCTTATGTGAAAAAGCGTTTCCCAAAAAAGAATCAGCAAATCATCAGAAATATTTTTATAATTTGCTGGTGTGCCATAGCGATCATAGTATCTTTGATTTTCGGGGAACTGTGTCTGTGGCTACCTTTGCTTATAATAATAATTATAGCGATAGTACACGCGATAATGGTAAATAACCAAGAGAAAAAATCGTAGAAATTATACTGACCTTCTATCGAAAGACAAAGAACCTTCGGCAGATATTTCGCTTGGATCAGTAAATGCTTTTTGTTTTTCGTGTATAAATCTAAGTATTCCGGCACATCCTATCATTAAAGAATTGTCTGTTTGCATTGAATTGTGAGGATAATATACTGTAATACCTTGTTCATCTGAAAGTTGGGAAAGTCGACGCCTGATCTCCTTATTTGCTGATACTCCTCCTCCTACAAGTAGGGATTTTATGCCGTACTCATCTATTGCGATTTTAGACTTCTTTGCCAAAACATCGGCAATGGCATTTTCAGTCTCCATTGATACCTTATTTTTATAATCATCAGATAGTTCCTCCTTGTCTCTTAAGAGATAAAGGGCTGCGGTTTTAAGACCCGAAAATGACATATCGAGATCGCCCGAATTTATCATTGGTCTTGGCAATTTGATTGGATTATTTAAGTCGGGCTTTTTTCGTGCAATTTCGGCTCGTCGTGCTATTTCTGGGCCTCCTGGATAGGCAATCCCCATAATCCTCGCTATCTTATCAAATGCCTCTCCTACGGCATCGTCTCGAGTCTCCCCGACTATTTTGTAGGATAGCCAGTCTTCCATAAGAACAAACTCCGTATGACCTCCTGATATCAGTATAGAAAGAGCAGGAAAAGTCGGACTTTCAAGCTTAAATTCGATCGGATTTTCGGGTCCTTTTTCGATAGTGCTCAATATTGAAGAGGTAATATGACCTTCCATATGGTTTACCGCTATTAAAGGCAGATCCCATATCAAGTTTAGAGCCTTGGCAAAGTTAATTCCGACCCATAAAGCTGGTTCAAGTCCTGGACCGTATGTTACGGCGATAGCGTCAATATCGGGTCTCGATATCGTTGGAATATACTCGAGGAATTGTTTCAAAAGCTCCGGTTCTCTCGAGAGTAACGTGCCTATTTTCTTTAATTTCGTATCGGGGATTTTATTAGAAATTAGAGAATTAGGTGAATTAGAAATTACGCTCCCTTGATCCAATGTCTTTTTAAGCAACGGAATAAGGTTTCTGCTGTGTTCTCGCTTTGCAAGATTGGGGTAAACGCCTCCGTATTCTTTGTGGATGTCCACTTGTGACAGTAGGGTATCGGCAAGTACTTTAAAGCTGACAGAAGGAATATCTCCTTTCGCCTCTATGATGCTCACAGCAGTTTCGTCACACGAAGTTTCAATACTTAAGATTTTCATTGTAAACTTGAGTTGCGTGATTATTCTTTCTGCTCATCTTTGTCCTCTTCTTCCGAATCATTATCTTTGAGAAAGCCTCCGGCCTGCAGACTCCAAAGATTACCGTACACGCTACTTGTATTTTCTATAAGCTCATTATGAGTACCGTCTTCAACCACGCGTCCGTCTTCAAGCACAATTATCCGGTTCATTTTTCTTATCGTTGAAAGTCTATGAGCTATGGCGATGACAGTTTTACCTTCCATAAGTTTATCAAGAGCATCCTGAATCAAAAGTTCAGAGTGGGAATCAAGACTTGAAGTCGCTTCATCCAATACCAAGATTGGGGGGTTTTTGAGAATTGCCCTTGCAATGGCTATTCTTTGCCTTTCTCCTCCGGAGAGTTTTATCCCTCTTTCGCCGACGAAAGTATCGTAGCCATGGGATAGCTCTCTTATAAACTCATCACAATGAGCGAGCTTAGCTGCCTCTTCGACATCCATGTCGGACGCTTTTGGATTGCCATACCTGATATTTTCCCTGATTGTTCTATGGAAGAGGACTGGATCTTGAGGAACCAATGCTATATTTTCTCGTAGGCTATCCTGACTCACTTTCTGGATATCTTGTCCGTCTATGATTATATGACCGCTTGTGGGTTCGTGAAGGCGGAGCAAAAGTTTTACGATTGTCGACTTACCAGCGCCAGAATGACCGACAAGTGCTACTTTCTCTCCGGGCTTTATGTTTAGATTGAGGTCGTGCAATACTTGTCTTGTGGCATTGAAACTAAATAGAACGTTGTCAAAGACCACTTCTCCGGCCGACACCTTTATGTCCTTTGCGTTAGGGATGTCTCGGATTCCGTGAGGAGTTTTCATTATTTCAACCATTTCCTTCGCATCGGCGTAACTTTCATATATATCACGGACTACACGACCAAAATCCCATAATCGGTAGGCAAGAGCAAGAATATAAGCCTGTATAAGCACGAAAAAGCCGATTGTTATGTCGCCTTCCTTCCAAAACTGTATAGAGAAGTAGAAAATGAAGAATTCTATCGATAGTATAAGAGCTCCTTGTATGGCTTCGGCTATAGTACCAAGATGTAGTGCTGTGGCGTGAGTTTTGGCCTGAATTTCAGCGGTATTCTTGAAGTTGGCACTCTCGGCTTTCTTTTTTGAGAATAGTTCGACGTTGTTATGGTTGGTTACGGTATCTGCCAAGACCGCGGTCGTTCGAGAATCCGCTTCGGCGACCCTTATATCGTATTTTAATTTCCATCTCGAGAATATGTAATTGAACAATAGGAAAAATATGGCCCAACCGAGTATGATATAAGCGATAATCGGTTGTACAAGCCATAAGATTATACCGACACCAACCATTCTTATCAGTATCGGAATTAAGTTCCAGATTATCCTATCCGCCAAGCGGTCGAAAGCTCTGGCAAAGCGATTTACTTTCTGTACAAGTGATCCCGTGAAATTGTTACTGAAAAATGAATGAGAATGGCCAAGTAGGTATTCAAACGACTGTGTTTTTAAAGTCGCGGAAGTCTTTGTAATAAAATTTATATCATTGTAGGCAGCGACCCTGTGCAAAAGCCAAAAAATCCCATGTAAAGCGAATATGCTAAGTATTATCGATGTCAAAACAGGAGCGGTAAGTTCTGGATCAGAAGTGTTGGCAATCAGGTCGAAAAAACGCTTGTAGTATAGCGGAACGATTATTTCTATGACATTTACAATCGCTACAGTAAGAAGAAGCAAAAAAAGTGACCCTTTGTAGAGTCTTGCTCCTTTCCAAAAGGATTTCAGAATATCATATATTTTTACCGATGGGGGATTGACCTGTTCCATTTCCATAGTCGCCTATTATACTATGAAATAGGGGAGGGGTCAAAAATCAGCTCCCGAGTTCAAGAAATAATTGCAACATCTCTAGTAATATAGAGATATGGCAAAATCATCAAAAAAATCCGA
>PCWC01000077.1 GCA_002787175.1 Parcubacteria group bacterium CG11_big_fil_rev_8_21_14_0_20_39_22
AACATGGTTTTAGATAATTAAAGAAATACCTTTAAACAGAGCTGTACTTTATCATATTCAGCCCCCGAAAAGTTTCTTTAGCCCGAATTTTCTCCTCCTTTTTTGTGTTACATGTTATACGATACATGTTCTGTGCTTTATGTTACAAGTTACATGTTTTATGTTAAATGTTTGGGCGTTTGAATAACCTTACAAATTAGGATATAGTAAGGTTTAAATGGCAATATCAAAAAGTAAAACCCGAGAAAATATACCCGAGATACTCCAGCGAGACAATCCTATCTTACGCCAAATTTCTAAGGAGGTTCCGGTAGAAAAGATAACTTCAGATGAAATACAATCGGTGATAGCTGATATGAAAGCGGCGCTTTTGCGAGAAGGAGATGGTGTGGGTATTGCTGCTCCTCAAATCGGAGTATCACTCCGAATATTTGTGGTTGCCCACGAGGCGGTTGCTATGGCTTCAGGTGATCGTGATTTAGATTCGAAGAGCCTTGCTCTAAAAAAAGAAGCTCGACCTGAAGATGATTTGGTCTTCATAAACCCCGTTATAACAAAGAAGTCAAAGGAGACGGAATTTTTTGAAGAGGGATGTCTTTCTGTTCGATATGCTTATGGCAAAATTAAGAGACACAAAAAAGTTACCCTCGTTGCCTATGACGAGACCGGTAAGAAAACCACTCGAGGTGCATCAGGTCTTTTAGCAGAAATATTCCAACACGAAGTAGATCACCTAAATGGTACACTTTTTATCGATAATGCAAAAGATATTCAGGAGATCCCTCCAGAGAGCTTGACCGACTCTTCACTGTAAGAGCTAATCTCCAATCTCATCGCAAAATTATATGCGAAACGAGACACGGAGTGTATTTTTTCCTAATCGTGGTGAGATTGGAGATTGACTCTAAAAGCATACCGACTACAAAGTAGTGTGTATCCTTAATCCTTTTTCAATCTTTTTATTTCTACCTCAATTTCCTTGATCACATCTTTATTGCCAATTTCTCCATCTAAACTATAGACAATAAAAACTTTCCCATGGTATTTTTGCTCAAAATCTCGGAAATTGGCACTCATTCTCTCAGAAATAGAATAATTACCGAAATTCGCTCTTGCGGTTATTGGCTTTATTTGTATTCCAAACGCCTTATCGCCCACAAAACCTAAATAATCTATGTCGCCTGCATGATCAAGATCATTGTCGCTCTCAATAAATTTTACTTCTGGAAAATGTTTTGATAATCCATCGTTGATAACAGATTTCTCGCGGATGAAACCGTCGTAAGTTCGGTTTATCGTTAGGTTGTAAATATAATCTATACAATCCTGTAATGATAATTCGGCAAAAGCCGCTTGCCATTCGGGTATTACAACTTCAGTTATTTTTTCATGAAGTCTTTTTCCCAGTTCCGTCAAAATTTCAGGAGTAATTTTTATTGAATTTTTACTTTCGGTAAATGCCTTTTCAAAATACCACTTTTCCCATTCCTCTATTGTTTTCGGTTGGCATTCTCGGATTAACGCCATCACGGCACCGACTTTATTGGGGCGTGATAATTGGTAATTGTAGCAAGTATAATTCAGTACTCTTTCTTTCTTACCAAAATCCATAGAATGTTTTTTCAATTTTTTAGCTACCATAATTTTTAAATAAGTTAATAAATTTTTCTTTATACTTATAGTCCAAATCTTTATTGACCATAACGTAACCACTTTTTATTAAGTGAGCGTTCACAAAAGACTTATTTTGCAAATATAAATAGCATAATAAATTATTATCCTCATCATACTTTAAATTATCGAATTTTAAAAATATCCTCTGCTTATTTGTTTTATTCTTAAGATAATCTACTGCTTCCTTTGATTTGTCAGGATTATTCCTGACTCCCAATAGCTTTACAACTAAATCATTACTTAACTTCAATGTCTCTGAGTCAATTATCTCCTTTACAGTAAAAAATTCATCCCTCTGCTTTTTACTATCGTCTATTCTTGATCCAAATTGTAATTTTTTAGGATCAACCTTCTTATCAATTTTAATTGTGTCATTAAAAATATATGGTAACTTAGAAATCTGTTTTTTGAAGTCAGTGTTTGTTTTTTCTTGGCTTATAAAATCGACAAATGAATTGTCAATCATTTTGCCAACACGAACATCTAATTTTTGTTTTATTACATCAAGAAATTTAGAGTTAATTTCATACCCTATAGAATTGCGATCTAAATTTTTAGCCGCCAAAGAAGTGGTACCACTTCCGGCAAAAGGGTCTAGAACATTGTCGCCAACAAATGAGAACATTTTTATCAATCTTTTTGGCAATTCCTCTGGAAACATAGCGATATGCCCATCCTGACGTACACCATTGAAATTCCAATGTCCTTGAAAATAGGTGTTCCACTCCTCTTTCGTCATTTTCGAAAGTTCTTTTAAGTTCCTGTCTACTTTTTCAGGTGTCCCAGTTTTTTTAAACAGAAGAATAAATTCATAATCTAATTTAATTATTCCATTCCTAGGGTAAGGGAAAGACCCCATTATTGTAGCTCCGCCCGATGTATTCATTGTGGTTGATTTTTGCCATATAATCGCACCCATATAGTCAAAACCTATAGTTTCGCAAAATTTAATTATTTCAGTTCTGATAGGTATAATTTTATACCGACCATAGTAAACAGAGCGGGCAAATTGATCGCCGATGTTAATACATAGACGGCAGCCATTTTGTAGTACTCTTGAGCATTCCTTCCAGACCAAGTTTAGATTATTGATATAGTCTTCGTAGCTATCGTTGTATCCGATTTGATCATCTGTTCCGTAATCTTTCAGTTGCCAATATGGCGGTGAAGTTACGACTAAATTTACCGAGTTGTCGGGTAATTCAATCATCTGTCTTGAGTCGCCCCGTATGATTTTGTGGTTAGTTTTTATGTCGTTTTTTGCCATAGTAGCTATATTCTACCTTAAAATACACATCTAACAAATCGCTTCGTCCCGAGTTCAAGAAATAATTGCAACATCTCTAGTAATATAGAGATATGGCAAAATCATTAAAAAAATCCGAACGGCGCGGAACATTCAGCCGA
>PCWC01000020.1 GCA_002787175.1 Parcubacteria group bacterium CG11_big_fil_rev_8_21_14_0_20_39_22
GAATATCATTAACGAATTTGAAAATGCAGGTTATGTTGTATCTCAAAAATTACTAAACGCAAATGATTATGATGTTCCGCAAGATAGATTGCGCGTAATCATTATTGGATACCATAAAGACTTAGGAAAGAAATTTGAATTTCCTGAACCGCAGAAATATAAACCAGTTTTGAAAGATGCAATCTATGATTTGCGTTTAGCAAAACCTGCCAAAGATAAAAATAAAACAAATGGTGATACTTTAAAAATTCCGAACCATGAATATATGAATGGTGGATTTTCAACTATTTATATGTCGAGAAATCGTGTACGAGCTTGGGATGAACCTTCTTTCACCATTCAAGCTGGAGGTCGTCATGCACCAATTCATCCCATGGCTCCAAAAATGAAATTTATTGAACATAACAAAAGAATTTTTGTACCGGATCATGAGGAAAAGTATCGCCGATTATCCGTACGCGAATGCGCAAGAATTCAAACATTTCCCGATGATTTTATTTTCAAATATCGAGATGTCGCTGACGGCTATAAAATGATTGGTAACGCTGTGCCAGTTAATTTTGCAAAACATATCGCTCGAAAAATTATGGCAGATTTGGAATAATTAAAATGTTAAAAGTTATTCTTCATCAAGAAAGTCCTAAGAACCTATATCTGTTCCGCTTCTCCTGACATACCAACTGTGTCGATTTCTCTCTTCTTGAAAAGAATATTATCTATCGCCAATTTACCCGGCCCTGTCATTGTGAGGGAAGCAGCAACTGCAAAGAGGATCAAGGTAAATTCGTATCCTCCGTCTGATACAAATATGCCATTATCGGCGTGAACCAAGAGGGTTGCCACCAACATATCGATCGAGAGCAATGTTCCAGATATTTTTGTCAGAAATCCTAAGATTAGAAACGCTCCTCCAACAAGTTCAACCAGGGTTACAACCCAGGCAAAGAATATTGGTGCCGGTATGCCGAGTGAATCAAAAAAACCACCGACTCCTGTTACACCGGATCCTTCGAACATCTTTTGATATCCGTGGGCAAAGAATATGACACCGGCTATTACTCGAAGTATAAGACTCGTGACATTTTTCCATCTTGGTGAACAATCCTCAAATAAAAATTCTTTCATAATAGCTAATTTGAGTTATAGTTAGTAATAATTTTAATAATTACATATTTTTTATGAATAGAGAAGAGGAAAAAGGCGAAATCTATACTCAAGCCACGGAAGCTCTAAAAGTAGGAAAAATCGGCATTTTGAGGACTGATACCTTATACGGTCTTGTCGGCTCTGCTGGGTCTCGTAGTGCGGTTGAGAAGATTTATAAAATAAAAAAAAGGAATCCAAATAAGCCATTGATTATACTCATACCAGATATCAAGTGTCTGGATGATTTTGGTGTCAGAGTCTCAGAAAGTGTCGAGGCAAAGCTAAATACGTTGTGGCCGGGTCCTATGAGCATAATATTGAAGATAAAAGAAGGTATGATCGATAAACTGCAATATTTGCATCGTGGTACGGGAGAGTTGGCTTTTAGATTGCCAAATAACTCTAAACTTAGAGATTTTCTTGCAAAATCGGGTCCGATTGTGGCACCGAGTGCCAACCTGGAGGGGGAGCAACCGGCAGAAAATATAGAAGAAGCAAGGCGGTATTTTGGTAAGAATGTCGATTTTTATATCGATGGGGGGCAGATAGAGGACAATAAACCATCTTCTTTGATTAGGATTTTCGATGACGGTTTTGAGGAGAAAATAAGATCCTATCCACGATCTAATGCCTGATCGAAATGTTCAAAATTCGTTGCGAAAATTGCAGTTTTTGAGGAAACATACTGAAGTACGTTGACGAAAAAAGTGCAATTTGTAGCAGAATTTCGAACATTTCGGCAGGTAAGATTTGATTTTGTTTCATAATTTTGCGGTTAGATCGTGAATAGGATCTAAGATAAATTGATCAAAATCTTTGAAATACTTACTTGATTTCTAAAACATTAAGCTCATAATAGAGATATGGAAAACTCAAAAGAAGATCTGAAAAAACGTCTTACTGATGAACAATATGAAGTCACTCAAAATAAGGCCACAGAAAAACCCTTCGATAATGTTTATTGGGATCATAAAGATAAAGGTACATATAGGTGTGTGGTTTGCAATGAGCCACTTTTTTCTTCAGGGGACAAATATGATTCCGGAACCGGTTGGCCATCTTTTACGAAACCCGTGAGGTCAGATTCTGTAGATAAAAGAGAAGATAATTCAATTATCCAGGAAAGAACCGAGGTGGTTTGCAAAAAATGTGGAGCACATCTCGGTCATGTTTTTGATGATGGTCCGTCAACTCTTCCGTCCGGAAAACCTGCTACGGGTCAAAGATATTGTTTGAACTCTGCTTCTCTGTGTTTCGAGTCTTAAGATAGTAATGGTTCGGAAGGACGATGATCATATAATTTTTATATAAGACATATTTAGTTAGGGTAGATAACGGTACCTGTCTTTTAAAAAGTAAGCGAGTTGTCATCTGCATCAATAAAAGACAAATCAATGCATTAATGTTGTGCAAGGTGTCCTCAGTCTATTGGAGTAGTTAAAGGACATATTTTGACAGGTGGAAAATGTTATAGATTGGGCTGTTTAAGTAACAAACTCTGTTTGTTTAGTGGTTATGGGTTTGTCCTTTAAACTTATATAGGAAGCGTTTTGAGATACAAGTTTTTGTGGTGAAAGTCGGAAAAAATGAATTTTCTACCTCTTTTGAATTTAATTTTATTAATTTTGAAAAACAATTGAAAACTGCTCTCAAAAGCCTTGCTACTTAAGGTTTTTGAGAGCCCTTGCGTTTACACATTTTTCTTTTTGTTTCGTATAAGTGATTTATCCAATTTATCCACAAAGAGATATCGGTTTTGCAAAGTAAAATGTTAAGACGATTAAAAAATTATTACATTTAACTTAATTCTAACTCTTATGGTTACCACAAAAAAAGCAAAGGGAAAAACGGTTGTCGCGCCAAAAATGCCGATTATAAAGAATGTCTTGAAACGAGATGGTTCAGTTGTTCCTTTTGATGTTATGAGAATCCATAACGTTATAAATAAGGCGATGCTACAAACAGGTGAGGGTTCTGAAGAGGAGGCAAAGCTGGTTGCCAATAAAGTTTTGGCGGATCTAATATCTATAATCAAAAAACATAAGAATTTTGTACCGACAGTCGAAGGTATACAAGATACCGTGGAGAAAGAGTTGATTTTGAGTGAGTATGTAAAGACTGCCAAATCATATATTCTTTTTAGAGAGAAGCGTTCAAAGCTAAGAGAGAAAGGGATGCATGTCCCGGAGCATGTTAGAAAATTTGCGACAGACAGTAAACAGTATTTTAGGAACTCTCTGGGTGAGTTTGTTTACTACAGAACTTACTCAAGGTGGATAGATGGTGAATCGCGTCGGGAAACCTGGATAGAAACAGTGGACAGGTATATGAATTTTATGCGAGAAAACTTGGGTAAAAAGCTCAAGGATAGCGAATATAAAGAAGTGAGAGAAGCGATATTGAAACATGAAGCTATGCCATCTATGAGGTTGCTCCAATTTTCCGGTAAAGCTGCAAATGTTACAAATGTCTGCGCTTATAACTGTTCGTATATCGCTCCAACAAAATTAGAAGATTTTGCGGAGATTATGTACATTTCTATGTGTGGTACTGGAGTCGGATGGTCAGCTGAGAGTCAAAACGTCCAACAATTACCTCAAATTAAGATTCAGACAGGTAAAAAACAACCTACTCACACAATCGAAGATAGCAAGGAGGGGTGGTGCGACGCTCTTACGTTGGGGATGAAAACTTGGTTTTCCGGAGACGATATAGAATTTGATTATTCAACTCTTCGACCTGCCGGCGCCCGACTCAAAACTATGGGAGGTAAAAGTTCCGGTCCTGATCCGATAAGAAATATCTTGAATTTCACCAGAGAAAAGATTTTAGCAAGGCAGGGAAAGAGGCTCCGTAATATCGATGCTCACGATATTATTTGTATGATAGGACAAGGGGTTGTTGCTGGAGGAGTCAGACGAAGTGCTATGATTTCGTTGTCTGATTTCGATGATGAACTTATACGAGATTCCAAAAAGGGTCAATTTTATCTCACCGAACCACAAAGAAGTCTCGCCAACAATTCCGCAGTTTATCTTAAAAAACCGAATAGCGTAGAATTTGTGGATGAGTGGATAGCTCTTATGAAATCAGGGACAGGAGAGAGGGGTATTTTTAACAGGGGAGGACTTGCAAATAGTTTGCCAGAGAGGAGACTCAAGGTCTTAAGAGAGTATAAAGGTTATCTTGATCAAAACGGCAATGTTACTGGTCTTATAGGAACTAATCCTTGCGGAGAAATTATATTGCAGTCAAAGCAATTTTGTAACCTTTCTGAAATTGTAGCTCGAACCGAAGATACAGAAGCCACTCTGATTAAGAAAATGAGAATTGCTTCGATACTTGGGACATATCAATCGACTCTTACAGATTTCCCATACTTATCGAAGGAATGGAAGGAGAATTGTGAAAAAGAAAGACTTCTAGGGGTTTCTATAACTGGACAATGGGATTCTCCAGTTTCTCGTACACCTGAAGTGCTTGCTAAGCTCAAAAATGAGGCAATAAAAATAAACAAAATGTACGCGAAGAGATTTGGTGTAAATGAATCAACCAGTATCACTTGTGTAAAACCGTCGGGAACATTATCTCAAATGGTTGATTGTGCTTCGGGTATGCATCCTCGACACTCAAAATACTATATAAGGCGAGTCAGGATTTCATCGACGGATTCATTGTTTAAAATGCTTCGCGATCAAGGGGTGCCTTTTCATCCAGAAGTCGGACAGACAATGGAGAATGCTAACACTTATGTGCTCGAATTTCCTGTTAAAGCTCCGAAATCTGCAATATTTAAAGATGACCTCACAGCAAAAGATCAGCTTGAGCATTGGAAGGTTGTAAAAGAAAATTATACCGAACATAATCCTTCAACAACAGTTTCGATAGGTGAAAACGAATGGATAGGGGTCGCCAATTGGCTTTATGAGAATTGGGAGATAGTCGGAGGTTTGTCATTTCTACCGAGAGATAATCATGTTTATCAGCTCGCTCCGTACGAAGCTATTGATGAAAAAAGGTACTTTGAACTTGCGAAGCGGTTTGAAAATATAGATTACTCAAAGATTTTAACTTACGAGAAGCAAAACGAGACCGATCTAAAGAAAGAACTTGCGTGTGTTGCGGGGGTTTGCGAGATAATATAAGAGTAGCTGTTGGTTGTTAGGCTTTAGCTTTTAGGGAAGAAAATATAAACAACAAATAACTGAATAATGGGGAGAATGTCCCCTTAGGGGGATAATTAATTTTTATCCGCCGTAGTGAGATTAGTGACAGGTTCTTAGAAAAAAACAAAAAAACCGGACACGGGTCCGGTTTTTTTGGTATTACGTCTTATGTCTATAAGCCGAATTCTGTACTCGCCTTTAAAAGCGGGCGACAATTATTTATCTAGCCTTGCAATTGCTTGTAAGGTCAAGCGGCACCCTGTCAATGCGAAGCACTGACAGTACGGCCTTGCACCCAAGTAGGAATTTTGCCGTTTCACTCTTTTGTTTCCAAAAGAATATCCCCAAAGGGACCCCTCGTCTCTCGACTCGGGCGTCACTGCTCGCATCCCTGTGTTTGCACACGACGGGTATTACCCGCTACTCTGCTCCCAATAAAAATATCGGGGAGTGTTCGGACTTTCCTCAGTTCGCCGAGGCGAACCGCAATTGTCCAACATAAGACTATTATTATTATACTACAAAATGCCTGAAAATCAAGGGAAAGTAGCCGACATTTCCGTTGGATGAGTTTTGTGATTGGTATATAATGTTACTTATGCAAGAAGAGAACAACTCTTTATCTATGTCACCACAAAAAAGAAATCTGTGGGAAAAAATATCTTTCTTCTCGATGATTGCGTTGGTTTTTTTGGTCCCTTTGTTTTTTTTACCAACTGAACTGATTTCTTTAAATTTTTCGAAGATATTGATCACTGCTTTTTTTGCCATACTCGGCTTTTCTGCATTTCTAATCGGTAAGATGTTGCGAAGGGAACTGCCAATTCCTTTAAATTTAATGTCGGTATCTTTGATTGCGACTCTGATTTTTTTATTTATATCGGCGTTTAACTCACCTTCGTTCGATGTTTCTTTTATGGGAAGCGGTTCTTCAGTTTGGACACTTGGTTTTTTTATTGTTCTTTGTCTTATATTTTTTACTATATCTCTTAATGTAAAAACTAAAGATGAGATTGTGATTCTGATGGTTTCTCTCATGTTGTCGCTGTTTTTGATGATGATCTTCTATGTTGCTTTTTTGTTTGGTCTTAACGGATTTGTTGAGAAATATATACCGAGTCTTTCCAGCTCTACAATCGCCGGATCAATCGAAACTTTGTCTATACTATGCGGTGCGTTTTTAATTTGGGTTATGGCAACTGCAGATATCCTAAGAGTGTCATTTTTGGTTCGACTCCTACTATACTTTATGGGAATAGTATCGATTTTTGTCCTCGGGGTGTTAAATGATACTTTTATATGGGCTACTGTCGGAGTGCTCTCTCTTATATTCTGTGTTTATGGTTTCCTATTTTTCCCTGTAGAAGATAAGGATTCATCTTCAGATTGGGGATCGGAAAATAATAAAAAAATAAAATCCAAGCGTATCGCACCTATACACCTATTTTCCCTTATTGTTATATCAGTGGTGTTTTTCCTTGGGAGTAGTACTTTAGGGGGTGCTCTGTCCAAACCTTTTTCTGAAATCAATCCGGTAAGTACTAATTTGCCAACACTTTCAGATACTTTGAAGACTGTGAAGGGAGCTGTGGCAGAGAGACCTTTACTCGGGACCGGACCTAATAGATTCTTTGAAACTTGGTCAAAGTATAGACCGATTGATGTAATCCAGTCGTCTTCTTGGAATATGGTTTATAATCTTGGTTGGAGCTCCTTTCTTACAATGCTTTCAACTTCTGGAGTTTTGACAATGCTCTCGTTTCTCGCGTTCTTTATAGCGTTTCTCTTATACGGGATAAAGAATTTGTTTCGAGGTCATATATCGTTTCTTTCCAAATACATGATCGCAACGGTATTTTTTATCGGATTATACTTTTGGTTTATGTTTTTTAGTACCACCACGAGTGTCGTAATTTTTGTCTTTATTTTTGCCCTGTCTGCTTTACTTGTATCACTACTGTATAGTGAGAAGTTGTTGAGTTTTTACACCCTGCCTTTAGGAAGTGACCCTAAGGTAGGTTTTGTAATTTCTATTGTCTGCGTAGCTCTTTTTATAGGAAGTATCAGTATTGGAATATCATATGGGAAAAGGGCTGTGGCCTCAGTCTTTTTTGAAAAGGGAATTAAAAAGGCACTCGAACAAGGAGATATCGAAGCAGGTGAGCGTTATGTGATCAGAGCGAGTGAGTGGGTTCCAAGAGGGTCGTATTTTACCGCCTTGTCGGAAATATCATTGCTCAGACTAAACCAGGCGGTTGCGACAAATGAAAGAGATGCTATACAGGAGCATTTTGATAATGCCAGAATGTATGCTGGAGAAGCTGTCACTTACGACAATCGAAATTTTCAATTTTGGCTCTCTGTTGGTAGGGTAAATGAAGCTGCTGTGCCACTGTCTTCCGATGATGGGGCGTATAAAGGTGCGCTTGAGGCGTATAACAACGCTCTTTCCCTGAGTCCAAATAATCCTTCAATACATTTTGTGTTGAGTAGGCTACTTCTATTACGTGGAGATTTTGAGGGTGCAGAAGGGAATATAAGTAAGGCTCTTTCTATCAGACCAAATTATGGAGAGGCGTACTTCCTAAGATCCAAAATTTGGGCAGCTTCAAGTGATTTGATTAAAGCCAAAGAAGATCTTGTTATCGCAGCAGTTTTATTGCCGCAAAATCCGGAAGTATTTTATAATCTTGGAACTATTTATTTTAACGATGAAGACTACTCATCTGCAGTAAATGAGCTTGAAAGGGCAATTTCGATTTCTCCAAGATATGCCAATGCCTACTATTTCCTCGGTCTTAGTTACTACAAACTTGGAGATATGGACAAAAGTTTGTCTGAATTTAAAAAGTTAAGAGACTTGGTTCCTCAAAATGAAGAGATCGGGGGGATTGTATCCGATTTGGAATCCGGAAGAGATCCAGTGTTTGGAGCGACAAATTCCGATGCTGGAGAAGCTCCAGTGTTTGAGGATGTTGAAAATTAAGAATTGGTTGTAATTTAAATTTGTTAGTAAAAAGATCGTTGGAAAGATATAAGTGTGTTAATACAGATTCTGTTTTTTGTATATGGTGAAAAAAATATTTAACTTATTAAATCAAGAAACGAATGATATTCACAAAGCGGCATATTTGCTCGGATTTTTTGCCTTTCTGTCACAAATTTTAGCGCTCGTAAGAGATCGAATATTTGCAGGTTCTTTTGGAGCGGGCGAAACTCTGGATATATATTACGCTGCCTTTAGGATTCCTGACATTATTTTAATTTCAGCCGCATCGATAGTTTCAGTCTCGATTCTGATTCCATTTTTAGTTGAACGTCTCGAAAAGGATAAAGAAAAAGGAAGGAAGTTTATAGATGCGTTGTTTACTGTGTTTTTCGGTAGCATAGTTGTGGTTTGTATAGTTGTTTATTTTCTTATCCCTTCTCTTGTCGAAATTATATTTCCAGGGCTTGCGGGAGGAGAGTCGGGCGAGCAGCTAATACTACTTTCGAGGATAATGATGCTTCAGTCGATACTTCTCGGCATTTCAAATCTGTTTGCAAGCGTTACTCAGGTCTATAAGAAATTTTTTGTTTATGCGACCAGTCCTATACTTTACAACTTGGGTATAATAATCGGAGCGCTTTTCTTCTATCCTAAAATGGGTATTGCGGGCCTTGCTTGGGGAGTCGTGCTCGGTGCGGCTTTTCATATGCTGGTGCAAGTGCCTGTCATAGTAAGTAAGGGACTGTTTCCTTCTTTAACTTTAAACATCTGCTGGAGGGATGTAAAAGAAGTGATGTTGATATCTTTGCCACGGACTTTTGCACTTGGAATAAACAACATTTCAGTATTAGTTTTGGTTTCCTTAGCTTCATTTATGAAGGCGGGATCAATTGCTATATTCAATCTTTCTTGGAATTTACAAACTGTGCCTTTCTTTATAATTGGATCAAGTTATTCCATTGCTGCTTTCCCAACACTGTCTCGACTCTTTGCGCGAGGTGATATGAAGGGTTACGGTGACCAGATAAGCCAAGCCATAAGGCATATAGTATTTTGGTCTTTTCCTGCTCTCGTGTTGTTTATAGTCCTTAGGGCGCAGATTGTCCGTACGATACTCGGTTTTGGAGAATTTAGCTGGAGCGATACCCGTTTGACGGCGGCAGCACTTGCAGTTTTTTCACTTTCGGTAGTGGCTCAATCACTATCTGCTCTTTTTATCCGGGCATACTATGCGAGAGGTAATACCAAAAAACCTCTTTTTATAAATATTTTCACCGGTGTGGTTGTTGTATTAGGGTCTTATGTGCTTATAAAAATTTTCAATGAAGTCCTGATATTTAGGTACTTTATCGAGTCTTTACTTAGGGTAAGTGATGTCGCCGGCACCGAAGTTCTTATGCTCCCTCTTGCATATTCAATAGGATTGTTTGTGAGTATATTTTTGTATTGGAGACATTTCGCGCGTGATTTTGGTCGCTTTGGTAAAAACATCTTCGATACTATATATCAAAGTTTTGCTGCTTCGGTTATTATGGGAGCTGTAACTTTTGTCGCACTTAATATTTTTGATAACGTATTCGACATCGATACTGCAATTGGTATATTTTTACAGGGATTTTGTTCGGGCATTGTAGGAATATTTTCAGGGGTGATTATCTTGATCGCTTTAAGCAACAAGGAGATTAAGGAGGTAATAAGGACCCTTCATAAAAAGTTTTGGAAAGTCAAAGTCGTGGGTCCAGACTCGACTGAAGATAGCACTGTTCAGAAGTAATCGCGTTATAAAATTCCACAATGGGTGATTTTCTGTTAAGATATGGAATCTCACGATATTTTTATGAAGTCAAACAAAATTAGAAATTTCAGCATTATAGCTCATATTGATCACGGTAAGTCTACGCTTGCCGATAGGATGCTTGAAGTTACTAAAACTGTTGAAAAAAGGAAGATGAAAGAGCAAGTTTTGGATGTTATGGAACTTGAAAGGGAAAGAGGGATTACGATAAAGATGCAGCCGGTCCGAATGCTTTATGAGGCAAAACCTTCGGAAATCTCAGACAATGGGCAGAATTTAAATACTGAGAACCCCCAACAGTATATTTTGAATTTAATAGATACGCCGGGACACATCGATTTTTCTTACGAGGTTTCTCGGGCGCTTAAGGCTGTTGAAGGAGCGATACTTTTGGTGGATGCTACACAAGGTGTGCAAGCTCAGACTTTGTCGGTGCTTGAAATGGCGAAAGAAGCAGGTCTTGAGATTATACCGGCTGTAAGCAAAATCGACTCTCCCTTCGCGAGAGTCGATGATGTTAAACTGGAAATATCTAAAATCTTAGGGTGTGGGTTGGATCGGATTTTGGAAGTTTCTGGTAAAACAGGGCAGGGAGTTGTAGAGCTTTTGGATGAAATAGTGAGGATTGTGCCGCCGCCACAAGATGAGGAACTGCTTGAAGGAGACACTTCCGGCTTTAGAGGTCTTATTTTTGATTTTGAATACTCGACTCATACGGGAGTTATAATTTATGTTCGAGTCGTAAATGGAGAGGTGTCAAAGAAGGAAAAGTTAAGATTTTCGATTGCCAAAAAAGACTTTTCACCGATTGAAATTGGAACTTTTTCACCAGCAAAAAGCCCCAAAGATTCACTGGAATCTGGAGAGATAGGATATATAGTCACAGGTATAAAAGAACCTGGCATTGCATCTGTCGGTGATACTGTAGTTTTCGAAAGGAAACCTTTGCCCGCGCTTTCGGGATATCAAAATCCTTGGCCTGTGGTTTGGGCGAGTATATATCCAGAGAGTCAGGATGATTTTGTATCACTCCGGCAAGCTCTAATGCGTCTTAGACTTTCGGATTCATCTTTTACTTTTGAAGAAGAATCCTCAGGGCTTTTAGGTAGGGGATTTAGAGTGGGTTTTTTGGGAATGCTCCATCTTGAAATAATAACGGAGAGACTTAGGAGGGAATTTTCTCTTGAGATAATTGTAACTACTCCTTCAATAACCTATGAAGTTACAACAAAAAATCAAAAAACCATTACTGCTTATTCACCTCTACAATTTCCTGAACTCGGCGATATTTTGAAGATTAAAGAACCTTGGACTTCTATTCAGATAATAAGCCCTTCCGATTATCTGGGAGATATAATGCAGATATTGTTTAAACATGAGGCGATAGTTGGGACATCGGAGACGTTCGGGGACAATAGAACTTCAATTTGTGCCGATATACCACTACGAGAACTTATGAGAGGTTTTTTTGACGAACTAAAAAGTGCCTCTTCTGGTTTCGCATCGCTTTCATATGTTATGGGCGAAATGAAGGAGGCCGACGTCGTTCGTCTTGATATCTTAGTTGCAGAAGAGCTTGTGCCGGCTTTCTCTCGAGTTGTTTCCCGCAGGCGCGTAGAAGAAGAGGCAGAAGAAGCGGTGGAGAAGCTCTTCAACCTTTTGCCAAAACAACAGTTTGTTACCAAGATTCAAGCAAAAGCTGTTGGGAGAATCATATCTTCAAAAACCCTATCGGCACTTAAAAAGGACGTAACGGGTCATTTATACGGTGGCGATATAACCCGAAAGAAAAAGTTGTGGGAAAAACAGAAAAAAGGTAAGAAAAAGATGAAGGAAAGAGGTAAGGCAAATATTCCTCACGAGGTTTTTCTTAAAATGATGAGGTCGGGAGAATAGCATTTATCATGTAGCGTGTAACATTTAACACGAGAGACAAGATTATTTTTAAATTTGTAATTTTTAAATTTTTGTAAATAATGTTCAAATTTTTAATTTTCAAACGGAAGAAATAAAAGGTGATTTTAGTGCTTGGTTTGGAAATTATAGAATTATAAAATTATTTAAAAATTAAAAATTGGAAATTAAAAATTCTTAGCTTCCTACAGTCCCAATGGGCTATATAGCATTACCATGCTTATGATTATAAAAATCGAGAGACAAATCCAGATCCACTTTATGACTTTTTGATGCTTTTTTTGAAACATAGCAATTTATTGCGTCAAGATTAAATAATATGAGATAATAGCGATAATAACGCATTGTCGATATTTCGTCCAGCACCATATGTACGATATAAACATAAAGAAAAAAAGGAAAACTAAAATTATCTTTCGGATGGTAAGTGTACTTTTAGTTATCTTATGTGTTTTCTTTGCAAAAGTATCTTATAATGCTTATGTTAAAAAACAGGAAAGCGAAGAAAATTACAGGAGGGCGGAGGCCTCGCTTGTAGAGATTGAGAAAAGGCAAGCCAGACTGGAAAAGGAGATTGAAAAGTTAAGCACTGACAGAGGGATAGAAGAAGAGATTAGAGAAAAATTTAGAGTTGCAAAGGAAGGTGAGAAGATGATGGTTCTCTTAGGTAGCGAGGAAGTCGAAGAAAAACCGGAAGAGAAGAAAACGTGGTGGAAGAAGTTATTGGGCATTTTTTAAATAAGTAAGCGGGTATAGTTTAGTGGTAAAACGGGTGCTTCCCAAGCATCAGATGGGAGTTCGATTCTCCCTATCCGCACCAAAAGGTAGCAAAATTTACTTCTGGGACCAACGATTCGATTCTCCGTAGCCGCACAAAAAGGAACGAAGTGACTATATTTGCGGGTAGAGTAGGCAAAAGACCTACCTGTACTGTACAGCTTATATTAGATTATGTTACCTTGTAACAATGCACGTAGCAGCACTACACTATAGTGCTCCCGGGTGCTATTATGGTCGGTTCGTGATAGGGTCAAGCGGTAAAGCTTGGCTATCCTTTATAATATATTGCTATGAGTAACACGATTAAAATTGCAGAAAAATATTTTGAACTCTCCAATCAAAGCAACATGGGAGAGATTGGTAAAATGTTTTCCGATAGATCAACCTACAGTTCTGCCGATACCGGTGTATATCTTGGAATTGATCAAATTATTAATATGATGTCCAATTTCCATGCCAGTTTCAGTAAGTTAAGTTGGATTGTGAAGGGTATCAAGGAATTGCGTCCAGGGGTTGCCGAGATTGATTTTGTGTTCCGAGGCATTACCAAAGCAGGGCAGACAGTAGAGAATCCTGGGACTGAGTATGTTATCGTATTTGATGATAAAATTCAGCACATTGAGGTCAGGAGCAAATAGTATGTGGGTTTTGATAAAGACAACCCCCGCCCGTTTCTTTTGAGTATCTAATCAAAAAAGATAAAAAACAAACAGAAATTCTGAAGCGGCTAACTGCTTCAGAATTTATGTTTTTTATGCTATATTTTCAAAGCATATCGCCGTCGTAGTTCAATGGATAGAACAAGACACTCCTAACGTCTAAATACAGGTTCGATTCCTGTCGATGGCACCAAAACAGAACAGAGCGGC
>PCWC01000033.1 GCA_002787175.1 Parcubacteria group bacterium CG11_big_fil_rev_8_21_14_0_20_39_22
CAATTCGGCTGAATGTTCCGCGCCGTTCGGATTTTTTTAATGATTTTGCCATATCTCTATATTACTAGAGATGTTGCAATTATTTCTTGAACTCGGGGATAGGTTTTAGCTTTTAGGTGTTAGGTGATAGGAAGATAATAGCTTTTAGTAGAAGACAATTTTTAATTTTGTAATTTTTGAATTTTTGTAAATAATGTTTCAATTTACAATTTTTAAACAGGATAAACTTGGATAAGTGACTCTAAGAGAAAAGGATATATGAGTGTCTTTGTTTGGAAATTCGGGAATTAAAAATTTTTTGAAAATTGAGAATTGAAAATTGTAAATTATTTTCCTGTATTGCAGGTTCTATGCTAAATACTACATAATTGATTGGGTACCGTTATAACAAAAGCTACAGTGGTCAGACCACTGTAGCTTATTATTGAGATTTTAATCGACTTATGACGCCTGTTCTTCTTTTTTAGATTCGTCTTCCGACTTTGGTTCCTCCTTTGGCTCTTCTTTTTCGGCTTCCGGTTCTGCTTCTTCCTTACTTTGAGATTCTTCTGGATTGACTTCACTGTTTTCCTCTTTAGATTCTGCTTCTGGAGAAGGTGCCGCTTGCTCCTCGGGTTTTTCTTCCCCTTCTTTTGCGATAGGGCTTTTCTTAGGTAATACGTTTATTTTCTTTCCTGAAATCAGCTTCCTACTTATAAGCAAGTTGTGCATTGTGTCGGTTGCCTTCGCTCCCACTGAAAGCCAGTGTTTTACGCGATCGCCATCTATTTCGGTCTTCTTGCCCACAGGATCATGGAAACCAAGCACCTCAAGAACTCTACCGCTCTTGGTACTATTTTTAGAATCGGTAAGAACAACACGAAAACTTGGGATGTTGCGCCGACCTACACGTTGTAATCTTATCTTTAACATAGACGCCATCATAACACACCTTATTTACTGCCGCAAGCAATCGTAGTATAGTTCTATCTATATGAGTAAACAAAAACAAGAAGGCCATAGGAGTGCCCCAAAAGACAGTACCTATAACGGAATTATAACTATTACAAAGTCAGGTATAGGTTACATTACTCCCGATGAACCCATAAAAGGTCTGGAATACGATATAGAGATAAGTTCAAATGATTTGGAAACAGCCCTAAACAAAGACAGAGTCTCTTTTTCGATATTGGCAGGACCGGACAGAAGAAACAAAAATGCAAAAGGAAAAGTAATTGAAATTCTTGAACGATCGAAGACTCAATTTGTAGGAACACTGATAAAGAAAGAGGGTTCTTATTTCCTAATGCCTGATGATCATAAGATGTATGCCCCTATTGAAATAACAGACGGTAAAGAGGACCTAAAAGAAAATTACAAAGCTCTTGTAGCCATATCTAACTGGGAAAAAGGAGAGTCGCCCGAAGGTAAACTGATTGAGCAAATCGGTCCTAAAGGCGACCATAATACCGAGATGAATTCTATAGTATTAGAAAGAGGATTCCTAACCTCCTTTCCAAAGGAAGTCGAGAGAGAAGCGGAAGAAATAGGAAAAAGATCTATACCGATACCAGAAGAAGAAATCGCCAAAAGAAAAGATTTTAGAAAAGCAACAACATTTACCATCGATCCAAAAACTGCGAAAGACTTTGATGATGCACTCTCTGTTGAGATGTTAGGAGAAAACTTGGTACGCGTAGGAATTCATATAGCAGATGTATCTCACTATGTCAGAGAAGGAAGCTCTCTTGATAAAGAAGCGAAAAACAGATCGTTTTCGGTTTACTTAGTTGATCGTACAATACCAATGTTACCTGAAATACTTTCAAACGAACTTTGTAGCTTGAAGCCAGGAGAAGACCGTCTGGCATTTTCGGCAGTTTTTGAGATGGATTTAAATACCGCAAATGTCAAAAGTCGGTGGTTTGGTAAAACTGTTATTCATTCTAACAAACGCTTCACATACGAAGATGCCCAGGAGATTATCGATCGAAACGAAGGACAACATTTTGAAGAGCTAAATTTGTTAAAGTTGCTTGCACGCAAGCTAAGAGAAGAAAAGAAATCATTTGGAGCTATAGATTTTGAGACTGAAGAGTTTGAATTTGAATTAGACGAAAATGGCACCCCAGTGAGTATTTCCAAAAAGGAAAGGATGGAAACACATAAACTTGTTGAGGAATTTATGCTTCTTGCAAACAGAGAAGTTGCAGAATTTTTCTATACCCAGTATCAGAAATCTGGCAATATCGAATCAGCTCCACCATTCCTCTATCGAATTCACGACATACCAGATGAACAAAAAATAGAAGAGCTTGGTATATTTGTAAGAGCACTCGGACACGAACTTCCCATTTCTCCAAAAGGTGGAGTGACTGGAAAAGATTTGCAAGCGTTATTTGCTCAGATTGAAGGCAAAGCCAACGAATCGCTTATAAAGACAGCGGCTATACGTTCGATGTCCAAAGCGATTTATTCCACCGAAAACATAGGTCATTTCGGACTCGCTTTTGAGTACTACACTCATTTTACTTCCCCAATACGACGCTACCCAGACCTTATCGTACATCGATTTCTTTTTGCTTGTCTTTCGAATGAGAAACTTCCGAAGAAGTCGTTTCAAGAGTTGCAACGTGTAGCAAGAAACGCATCTGATAGAGAAGTTGCCGCTATGACAGCCGAGCGTGATTCCAAAAAATTAAAGCAAGTACAGTATATGAGCAATATGGTTGGCAAAGAATTTGACGGAACGATATCAGGAGTTACAAAATGGGGCATATATATTGCCGAAGAAGAAACTGGTTCTGAGGGAATGGTCAGACTAAGTAATCTTGGTGGCGACTACTACAAACTCGGCGAAAAAAACTACGCTATAGTGGGAGAACGTACTGGAAAAAGATATTCCCTTGGCGACAAGGTTCGATTTAAAGTCACATCTGCTAATCCAGAGGAGAGGATTTTGGATTACAAAATAGTGGAATAGCTGTTAGGTTTTAGCTTTTAGGTGTTAGGAGGGAAAGATGGGGGAATAGCTGTTAGGTTTTAGGTGTTAACTTTTAAGAGAGAAGAGGGGCAGGAATAAAAGCGGATTTTGCCTCCGGCAAAATCCGCTTTTATTCCTAAATCCACCTTCTTTTTATCCCTAAAAGCTGACACCTAACAGCTACCACCTATTTAGCCACTTCCACCGCCTTATCAAAAGCAATCGACAATAATTTTGATAAACCACTTCTATCCATAGTAACGCCATATATTATACCAGCGCGCGACATTGTTTCTCGATTGTGGGTTATGACTATAAGCTGAGAGTACTTGCTTAGATTTTCAATCATATCAGCATACTTCTTTGAATTGGCTTCGTCGAGAGCAGCATCGGTTTCATCGAGTATCAAAAAAGGTGGTGGTTTGACCTGCGACATCGCAAAAAGAAGAGCGATCGAAGTAAGAGCTCTTTCTCCACCGGATAGCATCATAAGACCCTTAGTATTTTTGCGGGGCAAAGAGACTTTTATATCGATTCCAATTTTTGCTTCCTCCTCCTCTTCAATCTGAGGTTCTTCATCGTCCAAGACAATCCCTTCAGTCTCAATCTTCCTTCTGCGAGATTCCTCTTTTATAACAACAAGCGATGCTTGACCACCACCAAACATAAGAGAAAATAAATTCTGAAATTCTTTGTTTATCTTGCTCAACCCCGCTTTAAATTCACTATCAATCCTAACCTCAAGCTCGCCAATAAGGTTTTTCAAAGACTCAGCTGAGGAGCGCAAATCGATTAATTCTTTTTCCAAGAATTCATCTCTCTCTGTCGTTTCCTTATATTCCTTCATTATCTCTTCACTTCCAGAAAGTCCGGAATCTTCAAGTTTTATCTTTATTTTCTCGATAGATTTTTCTCTTTCTTTTTGTATGGCTCGATCTTCACTCATTACATCCTCAAAAGACAGCGTACCGCCGTTTTGAGTCGACAACTTACCCTCTTCATATCTGACTATTTCTCTACCAATAAGAACACTCCCCTCTTTAAGTTCGTTATCAAATGCCTCCTTTGCCATTTTTATCGAATCTTCTTCATATGATAGGTCTTTGAGTAAGGAACGGACATCGTTTTGCTCGGACATAATCGAAAATATTGCCCTCTCTGCATCGCGACTTGAATCTTTTTCAGTTTCTATATCACTGCGTAACCGGTTATAAGATGCAACCAGCTCATTTTCTTCTCCTTTTATTTCAGATAACTCCTTTATAAAATTTTCACCCTGTTCTTCCAGTCTCTTGATTTCTTCTTTATGTTCTGACACGACCGATCCTTGTTCACCACCTGTTTCACTATATTTTTTAAGAAAAGTATCAAAAATACCTTTAACTTCGACAATTGACTGTCTGAAGGCTTCGACAGAATCTTTTATAAGAGCGTCCTCAACACTTCGGCGAAAAGAGGTTATCAAAGACTGAACTTGTGACAATGGAACCGATTGATTGCCTTCCCTTTCCTCCCGTTCCTTTTGTTTCTGCACAAATCTCTTAAGTCCCGATATTTCACCCTCAATAAGACCCTGCTTCCTCGACAATTCGTCTTTTCGAGACCTTATTTCTGAAAGTTTTCTTTCGAGAGAGATGAGTTCATCACTTTTATCGTCTTTTGATTTTGCTGATTCAAGTATTGTTTTTGCTTCTGTAAGTTTTCTTTCAAGCTCAGAATACCTGCTTGCCGGACCTTTTTTAGCTTCTTCCACTCTTTTCGAAGCTTCCTTTATATAAATCGATTCACGGTAAAGATATTCTTCATACAAAGTAGACAGCTCCCTTTTCATTTCTTGGGATTTTTCTATTTTTTCAACTTGTTTTTTTAGGAACCGAATATGGGGAGATATTTCACGTCTTAGAGATTCGACTTTTTCAATATTTCCTTCAGTCTTTGCGAGTTTTCTCTCGCTTTCCGCCCTTTTGTATTGATAGATCTTGAGTCCAAGCGCATCTTCTATTATCGTTCGTCTATCTTTTATCGAAGAAGAAAGTATCTTGTCGGCTTCTCCTTGTGAAATTATGTGATGACCGGAAGCGCCGATGTTTGCCTGAGATAGTAGCTCCCAAACATCTCTAAGACGGACCTGAGAACCGTTTATTTTGTATTCACTGCTACCGTCCCTATAAACAGCTCTTTCTACCAAAACCTCATCGAAATCAAGATCAAAAAGTCTTTTGGCATTGTCGAACACAAGTTTTACCGAGGCTCGATTTGCACGTCCATCGCTACTGCCACCATTGTAGATAAGATCTTCGGTCTTTTTACTACGCAAACTTTTCATCGACTGCTCACCCAGAACAAAACGCATAGCTTCACTTATGTTTGACTTGCCGGATCCGTTTGGTCCGACAACAGCAGCCACGGGCGTATTAAATTCAAGCTCGGTCTTTTTACCGAACGATTTAAAACCGATAAGCTCAAGTGATTTTAGATACATAGATATAAGTATAACTAACAACCGACAACTGACAACCTACAACTTGTAGCATTGATTCGAAGATACAGGGAGCCCAAATTTGCTTTGCAAATTCGGGCTCTGTTATGTTTTCAGATATTTACCCACAGTCTGACTACTTAAATTTCTTTACCGTACTACATGCTTCATTTTTTCCATAACAGTTAACCTAACCGATAACTTACAATCGACAACTTTAGACAGGTTCAAGATCCAGGCAGTCTGACTATCTCCGCCACGGAGGTAGTCAGACTGCCTTCAACCCTCTATTCCTCCTTTCTTCCTAACACCTAAAACCTACCAACTAACACCTATTCCTCATTCCCACCCCTTCACCTTCAGTCCTTCGGCGGCGGCTTGTTGCTCAGCTTCTTGCTTGGATTTACCTTCTCCGTCTGCAATCTTTTCTTCACCTATAAAAACTCCGGCAACAAATTTTTTATCATGATCGGGACCACTTTCTTCCATAACTTTGTAACTTGGAGTTATGCTCGTAAACTCCTGTGCCTTTTCTTGAAAATGACTTTTGGCATCGAGCCAGGTACGTTCTGATATTACCTTTTCGGTTTTTTCAAACAGGACAGAGCCGATAAATTTTTCCGCACCATCATAACCTTGATCTAAATATATCGCACCTATTACAGCTTCGACTGTATTTGCAAGAATGTACTGTCTTGCCCTACCTGTATCCTTCGCTTCACCACGAGATAGGAGTAGAAAATCGTTTAACGAAAGCTCTTCTGCTATACCCGCCAAAGTTTCGGTACGAACGAGTGCCGCTCTATATGAGGTAAGTTCCCCTTCCTGTTTGTCGGGATATTTTGTATAAAGATAAGAAGTAATTATAAGTTCCAAGACAGCATCACCTAAAAATTCAAGCCTTTCATTATGCTCCATTTTCAGATTTCTATGCTCATTTAAATAAGACCTGTGCGTAAAAGCTCTTTTTAGCAGGTCTTTATTTTTAAATTCTATGTCGATTTTACTTTCGAATTCTTCTAAATCCATTATTTTTTGAGAATGATATTAACGGCTTTTGTTACTATGGGTAATATATCTCCATAGAAATTGAGCTCGAGTATATCGGAGAGTTTAAACCACTGCGCATCATCGAGTCCGCCAGATGGACCCAGCTTCAAGTCTACAAATTGAGCCTCCGCCAAGAAATAGTGGACTTGTTTCCGTATTTTTCCTTGCTCAGGATCGGAAGCTACATATTCATTGCTTCCCAAATCTTCTTTTATTTCAATATCAAGACCCATCTCTTCTTTTATTTCTCTCACGGTGCCGTCCTTGACGTCTTCATCTTCTTTTAGCTTGCCTTTTGATAGAGTCCAGTGTCCAAATATATCGTGGACCAAAGCCAGGTAAACATCTTTACCTTGCTTTGCATAAACTACAGCTCCCCCCAATTTTTTTATCGGCATCTTTTCAAAGGGAACTTCATTTTTCGGCTCTCTTTTTTTTCGTGCAGCCCCTTCTTCCTTACCAGGTTCACCCATCTCTTTGTAAACCGAACCGAGAACTCCGTTTACAAACTTACCGCTCTTTTCGCCTCCATAAGTCTTTGCCAGTTCGATAGCTTCGTTTATCGCAACTTTGGCAGGAACTTCACCCTTGTCAGAAAACAAGAGTTCGAAGAGACCTATACGCAAAACATTGCGATCTACTGTAGAGATTCGCTCAAGAGGCCATTCTGGCGCTGCTTTTACAATAATTTCATCGAGACTGCTACGTTTCTCAAAAATCCCCGATAAGAGCTTCTTGAGAAATGCCACATCACCAACCCCTGAAGCGAATTCTCCTATGTTTCTCAATAATATCTGCTCGACATTATCAAGTTTTCTACCTATGGAGTCGTTAAAATCCCACTCGAAGAGGGTTTGAAGTACTATCGATCTTGCAAGGTGCCTATTGGCCATAATGTGTAACTTATGAGCTATAGATTACCCAGCATTACCGCTTCACACCTTCTTTAGCTTTAGAACCTTAAAAGATGAGTTCGGTTATCCTTTTGCCTGGGCTTTCTCGTTTTCCTTTTGCTTTTTTACTTTCTTGTCAATTTTGGCTTGTACGTTTACAACTTCGCGTCCTTTGTATTTGCCGCAAGTCACACAAACTCTGTGGCGGACATGCATCGAACCGCATTCTTTACATTTTGAAAGACGCGGAAACACAAGCCGATGGTGAGACCTTCGGTTCTTAGTATGGGAGCGAGTATGTCGCATTCGTATAACCATGATTCAGAGTATATATTATTTTTGAAAAAAAGCAATATTACGTTGTAAAAGATTAAAATTAAAGTGAAAAATCCCCGCCCACTATTGCGGGCGAGGATTGTAAATCTGACGAAGATCAGTTTAGTAAGGCTCCAGCTCTTGCTCTTGTCTTAGATATTCTTGATATTCTTCTAAGATATCCTCTTCACTACTATTATAACCTGAGTTTCCGGAGTGAATATCTTCCAAGAGTTCAGTGCCGACAGGTGCCAGCATTACAACTTCATCTCGACATTTTTTAGCACTCACGATTATCCTTTCGGTTTAGGTTAAGATTTACCCCTAACAACACCCAAATTTTAATATAGCAATATTAGAACTCGCTTTCAAGTATAGTGCCTTTGGGCCCGCGGGAAGCAGAACTACTTCCACAGGGAATCTACAAAAAAGTTTTTCTGTGTAGCGGAGAAATACCGTTTTTTCTGATAGCTTGAATATGGGACTTTGTACCGTATCCTTTGTGTCTTTCAAATAAATACTCTGGCATCTTGGTAGAGAGCTGTGTCATATACCTATCTCTCTTTACCTTGGCGGCAATACTTGCAAGAGAGATTATCCATTCTTTTTCGTCCCCTTTTATTATTGTTTTTTGATCTAAAAATTCATCTGGAGCCGAGAGTCGCCCATCGAGTAATATTTTGGATTTTACAGGTGCACTTTTAAGAAGTCTCTTTATAGCAATATCTACCGCTTTATTTATCCCCTTTTTATCTATAACGGTATTTGAAACTAAAGCGACTTTAAAATCTATAAGCCCTTCCTTTTTAAAGAATTCCAATCTTTCAAACCAAAAGTCTCTTTCCTTTTCGGTCATTTTTTTGGAATCTTTGCCCTTAGGAAACTCCTTCAAAAACTTTGGAATTGGATTTTTTGATCCGACTTCGGAGTTGATATAACAACAACCCACTGCAACCGGTCCGGCAATAGGACCTCTTCCAGCCTCGTCTATACCTATTAGCATATAATAATTTTAAAATACTTCTAAAATGGAACGCCTACTTTTATGCAATACCAAGGGTCATTACATCCCCCATCAGAAGCGTTCCTCCATCCTCCGTCACTATCACTATCAAGAGCGGAATTATCAGTATTTTCAAGTCGAGTCCTCAATAAATACCTGTCCGAACCGCGAGATCCATCCCATCCTGTGGTATAAACATATCCTGAACTACCTTGACTAACAGAAGGGTCGTCGAGAGGGTCATCCGGCACTGAAGGCATTACAGGATTGTAATTAGACAGACTGAAACCACAATTTTGTCCTAAAGAAAGGCAGTTTTTAAAATACTGCCAGTGTGAGGTTGATGTGCACAAATCCCAACAAGTACCACCCGAACTTGTTGGGTACCTGCCCTGTTGATCATAGAAAAACTCAAGTGCCGTAGACATTTGTTTAAGGTCAGCGATTCGCCTCGCATCCCTCGCTTTTGCCCTCGCACTATTTAGCGACGCCAGCACGACAGATGAGAGCATCCCGATGATAGCGATGACGACGAGGAGTTCGATGAGGGTAAACCCCTTGTTAGCTTTTAGCTGTAAGCTGTTAGGTTTTAGATTGGAGAAGGTTTTATCCTTACGGACAAAACCTTCATGGAGCACCGTTACGAAAGATGTGGAGGTGAAGCCTTTTTTACCTGAACCTTTATTTGTTTTACCATTAAATAAAAACATATTTAAGCTTTTCTAAAAAGCTTCTGCAGGTATTGCATCGGCTGGAAGAGGGGCCGACTCTGACCCGCCAAATTGGGTAACTATTGTAAACACCATAATCGCAATAGCGACTATAGCTATTCCCAAAAGCACTTTATTTGCTCCGGCTTCATTCTTTGCAAGGCCTAAGCTCATAACCAATTTTATAAGAGGAGGTTGTTTTCTCCCAAAATTTTGTCTACCAATTCCCTGTTCTCCAAAATCTACTTGAGACATATCTTTAATTGTTAATTTATAATAAACCAAATATTCAATATTATTATAACACGCCCAAACCGCAATCAAGGGGGAAATGTTGATAGCGAAAACATGTAACAAAAAGCATGTAACTTGTAACAGTAAAAAAGGAATAAAATCCATCTAATTTCTAATTGGTTTTAGAATTTGTGCATTAAAAATTATTTTAAAATTGAAAAAATTGAAAATTGAAAATTCCTGAAATGTTCATCTAAACATGAGAGGATTGGGGTATCAAAATGTCTAATGGGGTCAACCTGGTTGCCTATCTTAGAGCTTTGTTACATGTTATACGTTTTATGTTACATAGACCTGTGTTACACATCCCATGTTTTATGCTTGTAGGGTTTTAGGTTATACTACTGCTATGTCGGATTTTATCCATCTCCATACACACAGCCACTATTCCCTCCTTTCAGGGTTACCGAAAATACCTGAACTCGTCGCTGCAGCAAAAAATGATGGTCAGACCGCCCTTGCCCTCACAGACAACGGCAACCTTTACGGCACAATCGAATTTTACAAAGAATGCAAGAAACAAGAGATTAAACCGATAATAGGTGTCGATGCTTATATTGCTTTAAGAACCAGGAACGATAAACAAGCCGGGGTCGACAACAGGCGAACACGTCTTGTTTTGCTTGCTAAAGATGTTGAAGGGTACAAGAATCTTTTGAAATTGGTTACGATTTCGAATATGGAGGGCTTCTATTACAAGCCCAGAATGGATAAGGAAATTATTGAAAAACACAGCAAGGGTCTTATAGCCATATCTCCATCTTTTAATTCCGATATATTGCAAGCTCTTGAAATGGCAGATAAAGACAAGGCAGTAGCTGAAGCTAACTGGGCAAAAAAAGTATTTGGTGGAGATAGCTTTTTTATAGAAATTACAAGGCATCCCGAGAGAGAAGGTCATGAGGATAAAATGAAAAAACTGATTGAATTTGGGAGGGAGCAAAATATACCGTTGGTTGCCGCTCACGACGTTTATTATATAGACCCTGAGGATAGAAAAGCTCGCGAAACCTTAACCCTTGTAAACAGCAACCGCGAACTTTCCGACAGAAACTCCGAAGGAGAAAATACTGATTTTTCTTTTATAAGCCAACAAAAAGCTCGAGAGCTTTTTGTTGATTTAGATGAAGCTCTTTCAAATACCAAAAAGATAGAATCAATGTGTGAGCTTGAGCTTCCTCTCGGTAAATGGCTTTTTCCCCATTATGAGATCGAGGGTGGAAAGTCTCCCGACGAAGAACTTAAATCAATCGTAAAGAAGGGTATTGCAAAAAGAGGTATCGAGGAGACGGAGGAGGTCAAAAATAGAGTTGAATACGAACTTTCAATCATAAAGACAAAGGGGTACGCTCCTTATTTCTTGGTTGTGGGAGACCTTTTACGGGAAGCCCACGATAGAGGAATATTGACTACTATCCGAGGATCGGTTGCCGGTTCTATGGTTACTTATCTTGCCGGAATTACAAACGTAGATCCAATAAAGTACAAAATACCTTTTGAACGATTCTTAAACCCAGAACGTCCCTCTGCCCCCGATATCGATATGGATTATGCCGATAATCGCAGAGACGAGATGATTGAGTACGCTCGTGAGAAGTATGGTCGCGATAAGGTCGCTCAAATCGGAACCTTTGGGACTATGATGGCAAGAGGTGCTGTCAGAGACGTAGCAAGAGCCCTTGGTCACGAATACTCCGCGGGAGACAGGATTGCAAAGCTGATACCGATGGGGTCACAAGGTTTTCCAATGACACTCAAACGAGCTCTCGAGATGGTTTCTGAGCTTGCTGAAATTTACAAAAAAGAACCCGTAGCTAAAGAAATAATAGATACAGCAAAAAAAATAGAGGGCTCTGCAAGACATGTTGGAGTACACGCCGCTGGTGTTGTCATATCACCTGTTACCCTTACCGATGTTACCCCTCTACAATTTGACCCAAAAGGTGAAGGTAAGATCATAACTCAGTATGATATGTATTCAATCGACGAGAATAATGCAGGGCTTTTGAAATTTGATTTCTTGGGAATTAAAAATCTCTCGATTCTCGCAGATGCAGTAAAAAGAGTAGAAGAATTAAAGGGAGTCAAAATCGATATCGAAAATGTACCCCTCGATGACAAGAAGACTTTTGAGATACTGGCATCAGGAGAGACTATTGGACTCTTTCAATTAAACGGAACTGGTATGACGAAACATCTGAAGGATCTAAAACCCTCTAAGATACAGGACATAAACGCTATGGTAGCCCTATACCGACCAGGTCCGATGGAATCGATACCACAATATATTGAAAGAAAGCATAACCCAATCCTGGTAAGCTATCTTGACCCTCGACTTGAGAAAATACTTTCAGATTCATATGGCGTTATAACATACCAAGACGATGTACTTATGATTGCGATAGAAATGGCAGGATTTTCTTGGCTTGAAGCCGACAAGCTTAGAAAGGCGATGGGGAAAAAGATTCCGAAAGAAATGGAAATCCAAAAGAAAAAACTAATCAAGGGATTTATCGAACACAACCTCTCTCCAGCAAAAGCCGAAAAACTTTGGAAACTTATAGAACCGTTTGCCGCTTACGGTTTCAACAAAGCCCACGCCGCAAGTTACGGTAAAGTCGCTTATCAAACTGCTTATATGAAAGCGAACTTCCCCGCCATCTATATGTCTGCGGTACTTACTGCTGACTCCGGTGATGTAGAGAAAATTGGCGAAATTATAAGCGAGTGTAAGCGTATGAAGATACCAGTCTTGCCTCCTGACATAAATGAAAGTTTTGCCGACTTTACGGTTGTACCGTCAAGTTTAGCCGAGGGCGACAAAATAAGGTTTGGGCTGACAACAATAAAAAACTTTGGCGAGGGAATAGCACAAACCATAATCGAGGAGCGTAACAAAGACGGAAAGTTTACTTCCCTTTCGGATTTTTTGAAGAGAATAAAAGACCGTAACTTAAATAAAAAATCTCTCGAAGCGCTTATAAAATCGGGAGCTCTCGACGCTTTCAATGAGCGAGGAGAAATGATAGGCAACATAGAAAGATTGCTTTCTTTCAACAAGGAAAACGCCAAAGCGCCTGATAACCAAGACTCACTTTTTTCGGGCTTAAGCGCTGAAATCGAGGATGATATACACCTTGAAAAAAGTGACCCAATATCAAAAAAAGAAATACTTTTATGGGAAAAAGAACTTTTAGGACTTTATATCTCAGGACATCCACTTGATAAGTACAAAGAGGTATTGGAAAAAAGAGATGTAAACATTGCCACCATAAGAAAAGAACCGAGAGATGGAATCGTAGTAATCATAGGCGGTATAGTCGAAGAAGTAAAAAATATCATAACCAAGAAAAACGAGGTTATGGCTTTCGTGAAAATAGCAGATTTAACCGGATCGATAGAAACGGTTGTATTTCCTAAAACTTATTCCGAATACAAAGATATGCTGGTGCTCGAGAAATGCGTCGCTTTAAAAGCCAAAGTATCGATGAGAAATGGCGAAGTCAGCTTGATTGTAGAGAAGGTAAAAGGGCTTTGATGATTAAGAACAAGAAAGTTTTTTCGTGACTCAAATTTTCTAAGGACGGTAATCTTTACAAAAACTCCCTCCTGCTTCTAATCTTGCACAAAGAGCGAAGTATTGTCCTGCCGGTTCTCCTTGTCCTGTCTGGTTTGAATTCCACGGCTCATACGAATAGTAATATGATGAATTGTGGCATAAGGTACATAAACGTACTCTTTTTAGAGTACATATTTTAGTTTTTCTTCACTCGGAGCAACACTTGAAGCTAAACAAA
>PCWC01000031.1 GCA_002787175.1 Parcubacteria group bacterium CG11_big_fil_rev_8_21_14_0_20_39_22
AATTTTGCAATGTTCCCCGTTTGGGGGACATTTGCGTTAAACCGATATGTCATTTCAGGGGACATTGGGGATTGGACAAGACTGGTTTTTGCTCTCTGCCCGACTGAGATGTTATAATCTAAAAGGCCCATGATAAACAAAATTGAAAAACAAAGTGGTCTGTCTCATTTGAGGCAGAAAGAACAAGTTAAAAAAATTGTTTGAAAGGAGGTGGTCTTTTTAAAAACTTGTGCTCCGAACCAAGGCGGTTAGCGCAAGCATCTCTGTGCTCTTGTTATTTTCAGCTCCTACGACGATGGCAAGGAGTAATGTCGAGTGTCTGACGGGCACTTAGCACAGTTCTTTATTTGATAAAACCCGAATCATACGTGATTTGGGTTTTATTGTTTGGAGATTTTAGAGAATTAGAATCATTAAGTTAAGAGTAGTAAGAGTAGATAGAGAGGGTTGTTGCGGAGTCCGTTTTTTGTAATTTAAGGTTAGGTAAGAAATAGGGAATATTTTAATTTTGTGTAAAAAAGCACTCCGCCTAAAAGGTGGGGTGCTTTTGTGATTTGTCGGGAGTACCAATCAGTAGTTTATTCCGACAAGTTTTTTGTGACCGGGTTTTAAGCCCGGGATGATATTGCCATTGCCGTTTTGACGGCGTTTTTCTCGACGACGTTCGACCCGAGCTCTTTTTGTCTCCGGGTTATGGATTCGGGAGCTTCCTTTTCTGTGCATAAATGCCCTTTTGTTTTAGGTGTTAGTTTTTAGGGTTATGTACAACTTTAGATATAATTATCGAATTGGCGGATTTTGTCAATACTTGTACGTTGAGGGTATTGTTTCTATAGTTTTCACACTACACGTTACATCATTTTCCTCTTCTCTTTGTGTTATAAGCTACAGGTTATATGTTACACAATTTCCCATTGACTACATAATTGTTGTCTGGTAGTATCTTTGCAACGGCTTCGGAGACCATGGGCACACGCCAAATAGATTGGCAAAATAAGACCTGTGTAGGAGCAAAAAAATACGTTAGTATTTTTTGTATTTCTCCCAAAGCCCTTTAGGGGCTTTTGTTGTAAGAGGGGTCGGTAAAGGTCGAATTAAATTGATAATCAATGGCTGAAGGTTTATCCGAAGACTCAAAAGTCGGTCGGACTAACAGCTAAAAGCTATTATAGATATGCCAATTACCAAAGAAAAAAAGAAGGAGATACTTGCTGATGTTAAGGAAAAGATAAGTAGCTCCAAGAATGTTTCGTTTGTAAACTTTCACGGGCTGTCTGTTTCTGAACTTACAGAAATGAGGCAGGCTCTTCGACAAAACAGTGTCGGTTATATGGTGGCAAAGAAGACGTTGGTGCGTCGAGCTCTTGACGAAGCGTCACTTGAAGGCGAAATGCCAGAGCTCGATGGAGAACTCGCTATTGCATATGGAGAAGATATTATAGCTCCGGCACGCGAGGTCTATTCGTTCCAAAAGAAGTTTGACGGAAGGATAAATATTGTCGGAGGAGTTTTTGACGGGGTTTACAAAAGCAAGGAGGAGATGGTGGAGATTGCTGCTATTCCTCCAATGCAGACTCTACGAGGAATGTTTGTCAATGTTATCAACTCGCCGATACAGGGGCTTGTGGTGGGACTTAGCAAGATTGCGGAGAAGAAGACAGTTTAGTAACTATAGAAGGAGAGAGTATAAAAAAAGTTTGATTTATCACTGAATTATTAATTATTTAAATTTCTAATTCATCTAATTCATCTAATTCATCTAATAAAATTTCTAATACTCAATCGGGGGAATATGATTTTTTGGACTTGAGGATTTTTAATTGGACATTTTGTTAGGTGAATTAGAAATCAGATAATTAGGTGAATTTCAAAAATTATGACTGACGAAACACAAAATACACAAGGAGATGTGAAAGAAGAGGCTTCTGCTCCTGAAGCAAAAGCTGAAGAAGCAAAGTCGGACGACGCACAAAGTTCTGGCGAGGCAAAGCCTGCAGACGCAAAGGAGGAAGAAGGTGAGAATGTCGAGGTTCCTGAAAAGTTTAAGACAATTGTTGAGAGTATTGAAAATATGTCGGTACTTGACCTAAACGAGCTTGTAAAATTGCTTGAGAAGAAGTTTGGAGTATCGGCAGCGGCTGTCGCAGTAGCGGCACCAGGGGCTGGCGATGGTGCCGGAGCTGGTGAGGAGAAGAGTTCGTTTGATGTTGAATTGTCAGATGCTGGAGCACAGAAGATTGCCGTTATTAAGGTGGTCAAGGAAGTGCTTGGTCTCGGACTTAAGGAAGCCAAGGATTTGGTTGACGCAGCACCATCTGAACTTAAGAAAGGAATGAAAAAAGAAGAGGCGGAAGAATTCAAGACTAAACTTGAGGGAGCAGGTGGAAAAGTTACTCTCAAATAATGCAAAGACAGAGCCGTCTGAAAAGGCGGCATTTGCATTATTTGAGAATGTAACTTGTAACATATAACATGTAACATAAGAAAAACCGGAATTCGCGGAGCGAATTCCGGTTTTTTCTTTGGGTGGTATGTTTTGATGGGGCCACCGGAAAAAATGGACATAGTAAGATGTTTGTGTTATAAATCAATACAGAAGTGTCAGTCAAAACCAACAAAAACCAAAAAGCGAAAGGGAAACGGTTATGTTCACATTTAAGATCATTGAAGAACCCAAATATGCTGGGATCAGTATTAGAGAATTACTGGAGGGACCAAAATGCCTCTTACAAGAAATTGCTACAAGGTGGGATAGTTTAAGACCTCTAGAGCAGGCATTTCCACGTGAAGGAAATTTGTACGAGGCGAGAGTGTTTGCGAGATGCGCTGTTTTCACTGAAGTTTTTTGGGCTAAAGGCGATTTTTAGGTGCTAAAAATGATAATATAAGGCTATATCAAAGGTTAAATTAGAGTATTTTTCACATGACTTTAAAAAAACAGTCGCAGATGCGTTAAATGTGGTATTGGCGGAGTTAAGAAAGATGGAAA
>PCWC01000006.1 GCA_002787175.1 Parcubacteria group bacterium CG11_big_fil_rev_8_21_14_0_20_39_22
CAAAAAGAGTGCTTTTCAGGTCAATTTAAAAGCAAAAACCCGCCATTATTGAAAATCTATTTCAGGGGACATCTTAGGATTGGAGAATACTCTATGGGACTTTTTTACTATCTTTTCCTATCAGACTTAGAATTCCTTGAAACACAACGAAGACAAACCGGTTGTTTTGGCCTTGTTTTTATATACTTATTGCCACATTCGCATACAAGTATTTGAGTCTGGGTCTTCTTTTCAATCCAACCCATACCCGTATTGAAGGTTTTTGTCGCTTGTGTTTTCATCTTTGATTTTACTTAATAACCTTATATTACACAATAAAAACAGAAATGTCAAGAACAAAAATTAATAGCTGGTAGGTTTTAGGATGGATGTAACTTGTGACGTATAACATGTAACCTAAAAGTTTATAAAGTAGAAAGTATAATCCACCCATAAGGATGTCTGAGCCAGACTTCCTAAATAAAACTTATTCGTCCTATCCCAGTAGCAGAGCTGACGAGGTATTAGGCGAACAAGTTTTCTGAGAACCCCTCGGTTCTCAGCACTCGCTTCGCTCACTGCTCTCCGCCACGGGGAAACTCCAACACCTATTTCCTGCTTCCTTTCAGTCAGCAACGGAAATTTCTGCTTCGCAGAATCGGATGAAAAACAAAGCAGTTTGTTTTTCATTCCTCCGAACCCCTTCCCTCATTCTCGGCTCCCCGCAGCAGAGCTGCGGGGTATCCTACGAATAAACGCCTCAATCGCTGATTGAAGCGTTTATTTTACAGCTTGAAGACATCGTATTTCTTATTGCAGTGTTTTGCAAAACACTGCAATAGAATCATGGCAGAAATTATTGAATGGATAAATCAAATTTCCAATAGCTCTGCTGCGAGGAATTGTTTGATTAAACCTATTCAGGAGCTTATTAGTTTCACTTTTAAATAATCTATTTATCCAAAAACAGTCTCGCCAAACGAATATCATTGTATGAGATATTGGGACCGAGGATGTTTTTTACAGGAGAAAGACGTCTATCCGGATTTTCTTCCAAGCATTCCTCAAATGCTTCTATTATTTTTTTAAATTTCGATCCAGAGACTTCATTTTTGAGATAGTAAATATCGGGAGCAGAATCTTCTTCCAAAAGTTTTTCGATATGAGAAACTACGGTTTCTTTGGTAATGGATCGAGCCTTCGCAATATCCGAGAGCGAGCGTTTCTCAAGTAATAAATCCTTTGTTTCATCATAAGTACTTCTCTTTTTCACCTTTCCAGAATCACCCTTTCCTGTTTTTGCGACCGACGCAAGAAACCCTTTTTGAGCTCTACTTTTATCCTCATCTGAAATTTCAGATATCCATTTTGCAATATTTTCTGAGCGCTCTTTAAGATGCCCGTCAATCGACAACACCTCTTCATTTACAAGAAGTGCCATCTCATTAAAACCCTTCACAAACAAGCCCTCCCAGGTACGCGCTCGAGACAGTGCTACATAACCCATCCCTCTCTCAAAAGATTTTGTTAGATCTACTTCAACTAAGTCGAGGCTCATACCTTGGCTCTTGTGGACTGTGATAGCCCAAGCAAGTCGTAAGGGAAATTGTTTTATCTCGGCAAGAACTTTTCCATTTTCTTCAACCGTCCAGCTTGTTTTCTCAACCAAAATCCTCTCGCCATCTACAGTTTCAACAAGCGGACCAGACCCATCAAGCGAAACCACAGTACCGAGAGTACCGTTTACATACCCAATATCATAGTTATTTTTGACAAACATTACCCTGGCACCCTTTTTAAGCTCGAGTTTCTCCGGAGCCAAACAGCTCTTTTTTAGAATTTCAACTATCTTAGGATTACCCGAAGAACTCATTTCAAACGTTTCTCTCTCTCCCAATATTTGTCCGAGCTCCTTTTGGTTTATAGAATCGACATCTATATTGTGGGTATAAAGTCTTGTGGGTTGGCCTATAATCTCATCCGACTTACCTGCACGTTTATTAAGGTGTCTTGCGATACTTTCATCCGCCCCTCCAGATCGTATACCCTCAAGAATCGAGAGCAAAACGTCGTCTTTTTGTCTATGCTGTTCGCTTAAATAACAAACTGCAAATCCTGCCTCCTTAAAACTTCTCGACTTGTAGGCAAAATGTGATTCATCTTGACCACCCGCTCTCACCGGCGGTAATTGGAAAAAATCTCCACAAAGTACTATCTGAACTCCGCCGAAGGGCTTATCGTTGCGTTTGAAATGTCTCAAAACTTGTTCGACAAGGTCCAAACGAAAGTGGTGCAACATTGAAATCTCATCGATTATAAGTACCTTCACCTTTTCGAGTCTTTTGTAAAGATACTGTTTAGACTCAAGCGATTCCAAATCGTGTTCGTCGAGAGAGTCTTTGATGCCGATACCCAAGTAAGAATGGATAGTGACTCCTCCCATATGAGTCGCGGCGATACCCGTCGAGGCAGTAATACCTACGGCAACATCGTGCTTCTTTAAATATTCTATATATCGATTCAGTGTATGAGTTTTGCCTGATCCGGCAGAGCCGGTAAGATAGACATTTTTGCCAAGTTTGAGTATATCGAGTGCTTGCTCTTGAGTCATAGTGTTATAAAGTATAACCCAAATCATTTAACGTGTAACGTAAAAAATGTAACATGTCTCCCTCGGTCGTCCTCCTTTTGAGGGAGGTGTCGCTTTCCGAAGCGACGGAGGGTGTTTCTCCTCTCCTCGGACAGATGGGCACCATCTATACCTATCCTGATTTTGGGATAGATGGTGCCCATCTGTCCGACCTCTTTCCGTTCCCTGTCTTCCGAGTTACACCCCTCCTTACATCAGAATGTAAGTGCTCCCCTCGTAGGGGAGAAAAAGAAAAGGGTCTGTAAAGATTAGTGTGTCTCATCCCTGTTAATAAATGAAAATTGGTGAACCGGAAACTTCGACCAATTTTTGTGCTCGAATTC
>PCWC01000074.1 GCA_002787175.1 Parcubacteria group bacterium CG11_big_fil_rev_8_21_14_0_20_39_22
ACATGGTTTTAGATAATTAAAGAAATACCTTTAAACAGAGCTGTACTTTATCATATTCAGCCCCCGAAAAGTTTCTTTAGCCCGGGATTTCATTGTTTAATTTTATCACACTTACAAAAGAAAACACTCTACAGACAGAGTGTTTTCTTCGACCAAAATATACCTGGTGTTACGACAGATGTTTTGAAACGAGTTTTGTCATTTCAAACATTGAGACATTCTCTTTACCGCCGAAAACTTTCTTTAGATTTTCATCCGCTACTATATTGCGTCTGTTTTTAGGATCTTGAAGATCTTTACCTTTGATATAAACCCAAAGTTTCTTAACAACCTCTGATCGAGGCATAGGACCTTTACCGACTACTTCCGCCAACTCAGGAGAAATATTCATCGGTTTCATAAATGCAGAATTTGCTTTTGGCATAGTACTTATTATTTTAATTGATAACTATCTTACGATATAACAAAAATCATATCATCTCTGTCAAATTTGTCCATGGCACTACAATTAGACCATAATTTACATTTTTTTATAATTCTATGGATATATATCCTATTTACGAACCTCTTTGAATTACATCAAACAAGTTTGAGGTGTTTAGCTCTCCTAATATAGTAGCAAAAAGACCTGCTATCACTTGTCTATCGGAATAGAATTTGAATTGATTAAACTTAGCTTTCTTTCCCGTCGCCAACCTTTTATTTCCAACTCTCTTTTAAGAGCCGATGACCTATCAAGACATTTCTCTGTGTACACAATTTTCCGCACCTTCCTGGAGCTGGTATAGTGACCGCCACGACTGGCTCGGTGTTCCTCAAATCTACGCTCTACATTCGTGGTTATTCCAGTGTAAAGAGAGCTATCGGCACATTCAAGTATATACACAAAATATGCTTTTCTTTTTTCTGTCATCGTCATTAATCAATACATTCTGATCTGGTACGTACTATGTCAGGTGGAGTAGAGGATGCTCTTTAATCATTTTGATTACTCGGGACATGTCTGTGTCGACCTTAACCCTGTCGCGCTGCATCAATAACGGCTACATCGATTTTTTTCATGGTCATCATTGCATCGAAAGCTCGTTTTGCTTCTTCGCCACCAACTGCCAACGCCTCGATTAGCGTACGCGGTGTTATCTGCCATGATACCCCAAAGCGATCCTTACACCACCCGCAATCACTCTCTTTGCCACCGTTTTCAACTATCTCATTCCAATAGCGATCCGTTTCCTCTTGATTGTCCGTTGCTATCTGGAAAGAAAATGCTTCACTTTGTTTAAAGGTAGGACCACCATTCAAACCGACACAAGGGATTCCGCAGACGGTAAACTCTACTGTAAGCACATTGCCCTTTTTACCACCTGGAAAATCATTAGGTGCATAAAAAATATTAGTTACTTTACTATCAGGAAAAGTGTCTGCATAAAAGTTTGCCGCTTCTTCTGCTTCCTTATCAAACCATAAACAAATTGTATTTTTTGGTATCATATTTTTATTATACCACGACAAGTTCGATTCTTAGATCCTGCTGCAAACGACTCTCTATATCATCTGTTTGTCCGATGTTCCAAGACTTATCGTCCCGATTCTCCAAAACATATACTTTGTGCATAATTTCTTGGTCCCGCAAAACTCCTTCCATTCGTTGCGGGACTCACAAAAATTAACACTCTCGGCTCTCCACGAGATGAGCGATCCTGCGAGCGAATTTTTCATGACTGCCACTCAGGTAATCTCACTACTCGCTCCTGTTAGTCGCTGCGTTTTAGAAACACCACAGGAGTACTTCTTGTTTGATAAATCAAACAATGTCGCCCACGGTTTCTAACGCTTCGCTGTTTTCCTCCACGGGAAACCTCCACGTTTCCCGACCCCTTCGACAGGTTCGAGTCCTCGTACTCGGCGAAAACGCAATTTTTTAATATCAAAGAGATATTTAAAAATTTCGTTGCTGTGTCTCCTGAACAAAATCCGAACTTTTTTCCAAAACAATCCGAGCGGGGACTAATCTGCGCGCCTCGTCCGCTCCCTTCGGTCGCGGGAGGCGCTTCCTCTCCGCGTTTTGTGGTAGTTTGAAACTCTGTGGCTTCGTTCACTGGTCGTGGTAACGTCATAATACAAAACAAGTGTTTTATAAATAAAACACTTGTTCGAGCAGGGTAAACCTTTCTGCCGCCATCATAGATTTGCATTTTAACTATCAAATTTTATACAGACATTCCTCTACCCATCAGGCGCGTCATAATCCAGTTATTTTTGCTCAGTTTGACCTTGTTATCTACCTCTTCGTTGACGCAACGCACTTGCCGCCACAGACTTCTCTTTTTTACGAGGAAGATCTTTTTTTAGCAACCTTGACGCAAGTTTTCCAACTTTTTTACTTGTCTTTGCCATATCAATTTAAATAAGTTTGTTTAATAATTTCGACCTTAAATATAAAATTGCTTTTTGTGGATTTATCCACATTGCTAATTTTCTATTTATTTTCTACAATATCATACATGATTACTAAAAAGCAAAAAAACGTTCTAGAATTCATAAAAAAATTCCAACAAAAAGAAGCAATGTCTCCTTCGTTGGAAGAAATTAAAAATAAATTTGGATTAGCATCAGTCTCTACCGCTTCATATTATGTAGAGAAGTTAGAGACTAAGGGTTTTTTAAAAAAGGATAATAAACAACATCGAGGTATATCTGTATTTGAAAATGAATCAATGGTTAAAATTCCATTATTAGGAATTATTGCTGCGGGAGAACCAATACAAGCGATAGAAAATCGTGAAGAAATAGCTTTGCCAAAAAGTAGAATAAAAAATTACGATAATGTCTATGCCTTAAGAGTTTCTGGAGACAGTATGGTAGAAGAAAATATTCAAGATGGGGATGTTGTTATAATAAAAGAGACTAAAACTCCAATAAATGGAGATAAGGTTGTCGCATTAATAGATGGAGATAATGCCACATTAAAGACTTTTTATAGAGAAAAAAACAGAATCCTACTTAAACCTGCAAACAAAAAATATGATCCTATTATTATAGACAAAAATAGAAAGCTAGAAATCCAAGGAGTTATGGTTGATATTGTAAAACAATCTTTCAACAATCTAACAGATATTAAATTTACTGAAAAGACACCGAATAAAAAAACTAACATTCCTCTTAATAAAGTAATTTGTGGAGATTGTGTTAGTGTCATGAAAACCATGCCTGATAATTCTGTTGATATGGTCGTAACTTCTCCACCTTATGATGATGTTAGAAATTATAATGGATTTAGTTTTAATTTACATGATACAGGAAAAGAAATTTTTAGAATTTTAAAGGAAGGCGGAATTGTTGCCATGGTCATTCAAGACCAAACAAAAAACTTTGGTAAAAGCTTAACCTCTTTTAGAACAATAGTTGACTGGGTAGATAATATAGGTTTCAAACTTTTTGAAACTGTAATCTACAGAAAACATGGAACGGAGGGGGCTTGGTGGACTAAAAGATTTCGTGTTGATCATGAATATATGCCTATTTTTATTAAAGGAGAACGTCCAGCATATTTTAATAAAGAAAATTTAAAAATTCCCTCAAAGCATGGTGGAAAAGTTATGACAGGTAGTGGCAACAGAAGAACTGATGGAACAACAACAAAAACAATAACAAGACCAATAAATTTAACAAAATGCAGAGGAACCATTTGGGATTATTTAAATGCAGGCGATAAGAACCCACTTAAAAGAAAACATCCGGCAGTATTTCCTGACCAAATTCCTGTAGATTTCATAGAATGTTTTTGTCCTCCAAAAGGGGTTGTTCTCGATCCATTTGTAGGATCTGGTTCAACACTAGTCGCAGCTAAAAAACTTAGTAGAAACTATATAGGAATTGATATTTCAAAAGAGTATTGTGATCTAACAGAAGAAAGATTAAAAAAAGACACACCTACAACTTTATTTGAATAAAAACATTATTCCATTTTATCTGGCGTTTCTAATGTATACTCTATATTTATCCCGCTCGTCATAGCCCAAGAAAGCGGATTTTTGTCTATGAAATCTTTAAAGTTGACGTTGGTTAAAGTTTTTCTGTCTTTTTCAAAACTACTTTTGGTAAATTTATATAGTTTAAATCCGTCCCAATTCCAAGAATGATTTTTATATTCCCATTTAGTTAGAGAACTGAGTAAATTTAGAAATTTCTCAACTCTTTCTACTGCATTTTGATTGATCTTATAATTTGAGCCGTCTTTTTCGGTGTTATAATGATCGCCATCTTTTGTTGAGATTTTTAGTCTATCACCTCTTTCATGAGGAACACTTATTTCATCTCTTTCTCTAAAAAAATTATTCATCTCTCTCATCAAATTAATTATCGTTGTATATTTTTCATTTTCGAAAATTATATTTAATGGATTGTCCTTTTTTTCGGCATCCAGATAATTTAACCAATTTAAAACATTTTCAGGATAACTAAATAAAACATTAAAGACCCCGTCAGTAAAATATAATGCGGGTATAGAATCTTCATCTAAAATAACACTGGTATGTTCATTTACTATCCCCATTAGTATGTGAATTGTCGCTAGAGGATATTTTAGACGAAAATCATGTTTTCCATCATATTCTCTCAAATTGTTTGGTTGAATACAGTTTTTAAAATTTTCCTCCCAATTTACAGGTTTAGTTCTTTTATTTAGAAGTAGCATATGATGACCAAGACTACGAATGTCGCTTCGGGAAATTTCCATATCTAAAAATACACAGTCTTTTGGCTTAACACCATCTTTTAGAAGCATGACTTTTCCGTCATAAAAACCCTCGATAGTCCAATCAAAATAGTGAGACATAAACAATCCACAAAGTAGTCCATCACTATCCGGACTTAAAATTGCTTTATGATTTTTTTCAACTATCCAAGGATATTTCTCAATTATATTTTTATAATCGATTTTATCGTTATGTCTATTTTCTAATAATCTTTGTATGTTTGACATAAATTTATTTAACGAAATAATCCAAAGATTTTTTATAGAGTTTTGCAAATTCTTTCAACTGCAAAACATCAAATCGTCTTTGACCTGATTCTATTTTTGAAAGATAAGATTGAGTTTTGCCAAGTTTCTTTGCAACTTCTACTTGCCCAAGCCCAGCATCAAGACGTGCTTGTTTCAAGCGTTCAACGATTGCATTATGGTCTTTTGTATAAATTGCTCTAGGCATTATTTATTAAGTATAGTATTCCATTGTGTATTATTCCAAACTGCCATATAATGTATTTATGCTGACGGCGAAGCAAAACCAAAAAATTCCTTTCCATTTTTTGTCGGCTCCCCCCCACACCCCCCGCCGAAGAAAAGAAGAAAGGTAAGGAAAATTTTTGGTTTTTGCTCCCGCGACCGCAGAGAGCGGACGAGGTGCGCAGATTAGTCCCCGCTCGGATTGTTTTGGAAAAAAGTTCGGATTTTGTTGCTGCCGGACTTGGAGTCTCACTACTCGCTCCTGTTAGTCGCTGCGTTTTAGAAACCCACGGTTTCTAACACTTCGCTGTTTTCCTCCACGGGAAACCCCCACGTTTCCCGACCCCTTCGACAGGTTCGAGTCCTCGTACTCGGCGAAAACGCAATTTTTTAATATCAAAGAGATATTTAAAAATTTCGTTGCTGCCGGACTTGGACTCGAACCAAGATACTCGCCTCCAGAGGGCGATGTCCTACCATTAGACGATCCGGCAAGTATTAGTATATTAGTATCTATTGATAGATTTGACAAATAATCCATACCTGATACTATCTTTGTAGCTACTTCTTTATTCGCTTTTTTCTTTTTTCCGCGCCGAAAGGCAATGGAGACGCAAGTGCAGAAATGCACCTCATCGAAAAAGGGCGTCGACGAACTTGTTCGTCGACGCCCTGATTTTTTTATTGAAAATTCAGAAATACTGTTGAACATTATATATTTTATCTGATAAGATTACCTTCAGACGTCAAACCCAAAAAAACAAAGGAAACCAAACCTATGTATACACAAGAATTACAGGAAATTACGGTCGGATCCAGAATCCGTTTCGGTGAGAAAGTTCATATATACCTTCGAGAAACCGTCGGAGTAGTACCCGATGGAACAATGACAGTGGAAAATGTACAGGGAAGCAGGTTTACCGTAATTGGTAAAGACCTTGACGGTAAAAGCATATCTTTTGCATTCATCAAGGGATCCGTGCTTCACGAAGAATGTGCAGTTCAATAAAATCGCTCTTTGTCTTCAAAATGTCGACACGTACGTGTCGACATTTTCACGTCAACAATGTATTTGCAACTATTTTCTTGATTTATTTTGAGTTACGGCGATTTATCGATGATTTTACAAACTCACTAAACAAAGGATGAGGAGAAAGTGGCCTGGCTGTAAATTCAGGATGAAATTGAACTCCGACAAAAAATGGATGGACCGAGCGTGGCAATTCAGCAATTTCGCAAAGCCGACCATTTGGTGAAGTTCCAGAAAATACAAGTCCTGCTTTTTCAAGAACTTCAACATACTCAGGATTAACCTCGTAACGATGTCTGTGACGTTCGATTACAGTTTCACCTTTGTAAGCACTACGAGCAATCGTGCCCTTCTTTAAGACGCAAGGGTATTCACCGAGGCGCATAGTACCGCCGTATTCTTTTTTGGCAAGCTTTTCTTTTTGCTCAGGTAAAATATCTATAATCAAATTTTCAGCATTAGGATCTACTTCAGATGTTGTTGCACCACTTATCCTGGCTTTGTTCCTGGCATATTCTATTACCGCAAGTTGCATTCCATAGCAAATTCCAAAGTACGGAATATTATGCTCGCGAGCATATTTTATAACCTCAATCTTACCTTCTATTCCGGTAGTACCAAACCCACCAGGAACCAAAATCCCATCATAATCATCAAATCTCTTTAGAGCAGATTCTTTGTCTTTATTTTCAAAATCGACAGAACTTACATAATCTATAACAGGCTTTACCCCATATTTGTAAGCAGAGAACTTTATAGCTTCAAGTACAGAAATATAAACATCAGATAGTACGAAATCTCCCGAATTAAAGTATTTACCCACAACAGCAATCTTAACTTCACCCTTGGTGTTTTTTGATCGCTTTACAAACGATCTCCAAGCTGCCATCTCGGCTTTGCCTTTTTTTGGTTTTGTTCCAAGGACATCACAAAGTATTTCTCCCAATTCATCACGTTCAAAATTTAGCGGAACATCATAAATACTCTCAACATCGGGAGCGGATATGACGTGGTCTGATTTAACATTACAAAAAGTTGCGATTTTCTCCTTGCGTTTTTTATCAAGAGCCACATCGCTTCGAGCAATTATTATATCCGCCTGGACACCCACACTATTGAGCGAACGAGAAGCGTATTGAGTCGGTTTAGTCTTCATCTCACCAACTTTCGACGGTATAGGCAGATAACTTACCATCACAAAAGCAACATCGCCTGGATATTTACTCTTCATCATACGACCCGCTTCGAGGAATATTACGTTTTGGTATTCCCCTATCGTGCCTCCTATCTCCACTATGGTTATATCAGCGTCGGCGCTCTGTGCCGACCTCTCAATACGTCTTATGACTTCCTTAGGGATATCGGGGACAACCTCGACATTTTTACCTTTGTACTCAAGATTTCTTTCTTTGCGAATAACTTCAAGATAAACGCTTCCGGTAGTCATATAATTGACCCCTTCGAGAGTTTCATTTAGAAACCTCTCATAATTACCCATGTCCTGATCTGTCTCATAGCCATCACGAAGAACAAATACTTCACCATGCTCGGTAGGATTCATAGTTCCAGCATCGACATTTATATAGGGGTCTATTTTAAGTGCGGTCACTTTAAAACCCTTGCCCACAAGCACGGTCCCGATAGACGAGGAAGCCACACCCTTGCCGACTCCCGACATCACACCACCTACTACAAAAATATACTTACGATTTTTCTTAGCCATTAAATCAATCTATATAATCCTTACATTATAATTCCCATCTTAATTCTCAATTTTACAATTATAAATTCTCAATAAATTATTTACGTGCGAAATTTATCAATATTAGATATTCAATAAAACTTATTCGTCCTATCCCCGCAGCAGAGCTGACGGGGTATCCTACGAATGAAAATTGAAATTTGATAATTGAAAATTAATTTAAGTTCTGCTTAAATTTTCAGGTATCTCCTAACGGCAAGCCAACTTGAAATCGCCCCCAACACCACACCCGATCCGACCACAATCAGAAATATCTCTCCGAAGTTGTTTATATAATATTCGAATAAAGTCAGTTTGCCGACACTGTCGGTAAGAAAAAGAGGAAGTGGATAAAATAACGGTCCAAACCAGTAAGTAAGAGGGTAAAATATTATAATACTTATAATACCTGCAATGACCCCGTAAAGTACACCCACAATAACAAAAGGCCCTCGTATGTAACGATTACTTGCTCCGACAAGTCTCATAACAGATATTTCTTCTCTGGAGATGTATATCGATAGTCGAACAGTATTAAAAACAACTACAATCGATATTATGACCAAGATAGCCGTTTTGGCAAAATTAGATACCTTTGAGGATTCGATGATATTGGTAAGTCGGTCAATAGCGGTTTTATTTTGCAAATAATTGACCTCATCAATCGCCGCACCTCCATCTTCTCCCGACGCTTTTTTGTCACTTAGAAAATTTGCAATACTTTCATATTGTGAAGGCTCCTTGGTTTTTACATTCAAAACTGCACTCAAAGGATTTTCTGATAACTCTTCAAGTGCCTGTAGGGTAAGGATATCGTCTTTGTGTCTCTCCTTAAAATTTTCAAGTGCCTGTTCGCGTGAAATGTATTCTACATTTGAAACCTCAGGAAACGACTCGAGCTGGTCTTTAAGTGAAAGAACCTCTTCCTCAGAGGCATCAGTGTTGAAATACACGTTCACATCGACTTTATCTCGAAGCTCTGAGAGAGAAGCATCGAGAAGAACATTGTTGAAAAACAACGACCCGACTACAAAAAGCGTCACAGTCATAACCATAACCGAAGCGAGAGATACGAAACCGTTACGCCAAAAATTTATAAATCCCGATCTTATGACTCTTTTTGTATTAGTCCAAAACATATTTTAAAATTAAAGCATATATTTACCTTCCTTGTCATCACGAATAATTTTACCCTTTTCAATTGTCATAACTCGCCGTTTAAGTGAGTCGATTACGCCTTTGTTGTGCGTAGTGAGTATAACAGTGGTTCCAAGATCGTTTATCTTCTTCAATATCTGAATAATTTCATAAGTATTAATTGGATCAAGATTTCCCGTCGGTTCGTCGGCTATTATTATATCAGGCTGGTTAACTATGGCACGAGCAATGGCTATACGTTGCTTTTCTCCACCCGACAGCTCGTGAGGAAAATTCCACATCTTATCCCCCAAATCGACAAGATCGAGAACGTGAGGCACATCGGCTTCGATATCCTCATCGCTTCGACCCGCCGCCTCCATAGCAAAAGCTATATTCTCAAAAGCGGTTAAATGTGGCAAAAGTCGAAAATCCTGAAATATGGTCCCTATACGCCTTCTGATATCGAGAATCTCTTGTCTTCGCAGATTATGAACATCGACTGATTCAAAAAAAACTTGTCCGGCAGTCGGACGTTGTTCGGCAAGCATCATTTTTATAAGAGTCGTTTTACCTGCACCGGAATGTCCAACGATGGATACAAATTCATTGGGTTCGATTGAAAACGATACGTCCTGAAGCGCAATCGAATTATCATCGTATATTTTAGAAACATTATCAAAATAAATCATAAAAGTAGCTTTTAGTTTTCTACGGAGGCAAAGCCCTCCCAAAGAAAGCTGTTAGCTTTTAGGGTCGATCAAATTACCAACAATCTAAACCCGACAACTATCCCTCTCTTCCTTAACACCTATCCATCTATCTCTTTCCTAACAGCCCGCCTGCTCCCGACCATCGGAGGGAGGGCTGACAGACTAAAACCTAACCCTAACGACTATTCTATTCTACAGCTTTTTCTCTTCTTCTACAAATGCATCTATATCTCCTTGCAGTACAGAATCCACATCACTAGTCTCCACTTCGGTTCGATGATCTTTTACCATCTTATAAGGATGAAACACGTACGAACGTATTTGATTACCCCATTCGACTGATGTTGTTTTTGAAATATAGTGCCCTTTTTCTTCCTTTATTTTATCCTCTTCAATCGCCTTGTGAATTTTACCCTTAAGTAGACTTAGGGCTTTTTCTTTGTTTTGTGCCTGACTACGTTCTGAATCAATATGTACAGATATATTAGTAGGCGTGTGCACTATCCTGACAGCAGTTTCCCTTTTGTTTACGTTTTGGCCACCAGGACCGCTTGATTTTGTGTAAGATATGTCAAGATCCTTATCATCGAGTTTTATGGCTCCCATATCTTCAAATACGGGCACAACTTCGACAAGTGAAAAAGATGTATGCCTTTGCTTACGAGCATTAAACGGTGATATACGCACCAATCTATGCACCCCAGATTCATTTCTTAAATCTCCGTAAGATCCTTTTCCTACAATTTCAAAAGTGACGTTGCGATAACCTCCATGCTCATTTTGATTTTCGTGTAAAAGCAAAGTTTGCCAGCCACGTTTTTCTGAGTATCTGCGATACATTGAAAAAAGTATAGCTGAAAAATCTTCACTGTCATCACCACCTGCACCAGAGAATATTGTTATAACAGCATTACCTCGATCATATTTTTCTTTGCCACCAAGTGCTGATTTCAAATCCTGGTACTCTTTGACTTTTAATTGCGCTTTTTCTTTATCATTCCAAAAATCAGGAGCGTTCATTTGCTTCTCTATTTCTGTAATTTTTGTCTCAATTTCCTTCTTTTCTGTATCTTTTGACGCATTATGCATATTCAGAATTATAACAGAGTGGTACAAATACGAAAACAAGAAAAACCGCAAGCTCAGCTTGCGGTTTTTAAAATATTGCCGGTTCTTAAACTTTATTGCAGTTAACAACCTCTCTAAACTCCATCTGTTTAGATAAGAACCGGCAAATTGAAGAGGGAGAGATGCCCTCGCGGACACACATGGGGAACACAACCATTCATTTTAACTCAAGGACTCTCTCCCAAATTTATTTAAAAGATCAAGTGCCGTTTAGGGCGTGTGAGACTTTTGGTACTGAAAAGAGACCAACCGAAACCTAAACGACACTAAAACCAATTATAGCAACTGATTTTACTCTGTCAATAAAAATTTCAGATTCGATTATCCCATAGATTGTTCCCTGATAAAATCATCAAGCGCGTCTTTCATATCGTCTCTTTTCTGAGCAAAAGCTATCGCAGTCTGCAAATATCGCAAAGGATCACCTGTGGTAAGCCACTTACCGTCAATCGGCACAGCCGAAACTGTTTTCCCCGACAGGGCAAGGGCATTTAATATGTCGATAACCCACAACTCATCATCTTTTCCTGTCTGCAATTTCTCCGCCTCTCTGAGAACCGGATCAGTAAGCACGAAACGTCCGAATTGTGCCATATTGGAAGGAGCTTCACTTTTAGGGACTTTTTCAACTCCCTTAGCAATTGCATACGGTGTAGTTGGATTTTCCTTGTATAAAACAGTTCCGTATCTTTCCACCTCATCGTCCGAGACTTCCTGAACAGCTAAAACAGCATCGGGTAAATGTTTGTCGTAGAAATCAATAATTTGCTTCGTAACAGGTTTGTCCGCAAGAGTCATATCATCTCCAAACATATATACGAAGGGCTCGCCTTTTGGTATATATCCCCTTGCCGAAATCATAGGCGAGGCGTTACCGTAAGGCAAATCCCCTCCCTGTTCGACAAAAGTAAGTCGTGCTTTTTCTGAAAGCTCTTTGACACTCCTTAATCGCTCTCTTTTGCGGTCATCGAGAGGTACCGCAGTATCAAACTCTCTACCACTGAAATGTCTCTCTATTATGCCGCCCGATGACCGGACGACAATAATCACGTTTGTAATTCCAGAAGCCACCGCCTCTTCAACCAAGTACTGGATTATCGGCCGATCGATAATCGGGAGCATCTCTTTTGGTATCACTTTAGTTGCCGGCAAAAACCTGGTTCCGTAACCAGCGGCGGCGATAACTGCGGTTGTTATTGAAGTGTTTTTCATAAACTTTATCTAAATGAGCACCTTTACGATACCGATAGAACCTATCTTATCAAAAATTCATAAGTAACTCCAGAGTGCCTCGCGCGTGCTACGCACGCCTGTGTAGTACACAGTTTCTCTAAAGGAAAAAAGCGAGGCACGCAATCCAAATACAAAATGGACTCGGTTTTGCGAAACTATTTTACAGGAGGAAAGGGTTCAAAAAAACCGAGACTAATGTTTTTGAAATTCGGTGGGGTTCGGGTTTCCGGCCCGCTGGGTGCGATAGGAATGCAGAGCGGATTTTTGATTTTTTTTGACAACTAATAAATTATCAGGACGGTCTCGCTTTGCGAGAACAAGGAGCCGAGCAAAACCTGCTCGTCACTTGGTAACCATTCCGTCTTGGGTGATATTGTTTACCACAAGTATCACAAGTTTTGGTTACAGAAAGATCCTTATTTTCTAATTCAGGATCAATTACTTTTTTTATTTTAATATCTTTTGCCTTCATAATTATTTTTTGAAAATATTATCTCTGTGATAAATTAGATATTTTATTCTTTGCTGAACGTTTGGTATTTCATATTTTCTACCAGGAGCGAGATTTAACTTTTTCAAATTTAATGGCGAAATATATGGTGAAATCATTATTACTCCTTCGTCAGAAAAAGAAATAAATCCTTGGTCAAACATGCGATCATAAGTTGGGGTTAGTGCAAGTCCGTTATACCCGAGTTCAAGAAATAATTGCAACATCTCTAGTAATATAGAGATATGGCAAAATCATTAAAAAAATCCGAACGGCGC